>CAYTQL010000114.1:0-6120 GCA_964439555.1 uncultured Planctomycetaceae bacterium
GCAAGGCGAACCTCCTGCTGACCCGCGGCGAGGCGGACTACGAGCAGGCCCGGGCGACGCTGCGCTCCGCCTGGCGCCTGGAGGACCTCGGGCTGCGCCTGGACCGCGTGGGCGGGCAGTGGGCCCTGACCACCGACGACGTCTTCTTCCCGCAGTATCTCGAACAGGCCCTGGCCGAGGCGCTGCCCGGGGCGACCGGCTACAGCGTCTACTTCGCCCAGCGAATCTCCGCGGGCGGGCGGGCGAGCCCGTACCCCTTCGTCGCGGCGATCGGCCCGCTGGCGCCGGCGTCGCCGCAGGCGCCCGACCCGGTGGACCTCGACCGCGGGGAGATGATCATCAACCGCTGGCTGGCCGAGAGCCTCGAACTCTCCAACCCCGCCACCCGACCGACCGGGGCGAAGACGGAACTGACCCTCCGTTTCTGGGTCATGGGCCCGAAGCGCAAGCTCAAGACCCGCGAGGCGACCTTCGCCCTCCGGCGGGTGATCCCCACCGACAGTCCGCTGCTGGACCGCGCGATGATGCCCGAGTACCCCGGGCTCCACGACGCCGGAAGCTGCGCCGAGTGGGACCCCGGCGTGCCGATCGACATCGCCACCGCCCGGCAGAACAACCGGCTGAACGCGTACTGGGAGAAGTACCGCGGGACGCCCAAGGCGATCATCTCGCTCTCCGAGGGGCGGCGGTTGTGGGCAAACCGGTTCGGCATCCTCACCGGCGTGCGGGTGGACGCCGCGGCGGTCGACGAGGCGGCGCTACGGGAGAAGCTCCGTGCGGCCATTGACCCGACCGCGATGGGGTTGTTCCTCCAGAAGGTCCGTCAGCGGGCGCAGCAGGCCAGTACGCAGGCGTTGGATTTCGGGCAGTACTTCGTGGGGATGAGCTTCTTTCTGATCGCCGCGGCGCTGGTGCTCACCGGGCTGCTGTTCGCCTTCGGCGTCCGGCAGCGGTCGGGCGAGATCGGCGCCCTCCTGGCGGTCGGACTCTCGCCGTGGCGGGTGCGGGCGGTGTTCCTGATGGAGGCGGCCGTGCTGGCGGCGGTCGGCGGGGCGGCGGGCGTCTTCGGCGGACTGCTCTACACCCGCGCGATGGTCGACACCCTCCGCAGCGAATGGACCGAGGCGATCGCCGAGCTGCCGATCTACTACCACGCCGACCTCTCGAGCATCGTCGGCGGCGCCGTCGGCGGGGCGGTCTTCGCCGTCGCGGTCGCCCTGGGCGTGCTGTTGCGCCTGGGCAAACGCACGCCGCAGGAACTGTTGACCGGCGCGGAGACGACCGCCGCGGACAACGTCGGGGGTGGGTTCCTCCGGCGGAACGGGTCCCTCCTGGCGGCCGGACTCTGCCTGCTGGGGGCGGCGGGCATCGTGCTCCCGGCGGCGCTGGGCGGGGACATGCACTCAGCCGCGGGAGCGTTCTTCGGCGCGGGGTTCCTGCTGCTGCTGGCGGCGGTGCTGGCACTGCACCGGGCGCTGCGGTTTCGCGCCGGGACCGGTCGGTCCAAGCGCTGGGGCCTGCTGACCCTCGCCCGCGAGAACACCACCCGCCGCCCGGGACGCAGCGTGGCGACGGTGGCGATCCTCGCCTGCGGGGTCTTCCTCGTGGTCTCCATCCAGGCGTTCCAGCTCACCCCGCCGACCGATTGGGACCGCCGCGCGAGCGGGACCGGCGGGTTCGCGCTCTACGCCACCTCGGCCGCGCCGATCTACACCGACCTGACCGAGCGCGGGCGGTTCAAGCAGGTCGAGAACGCCGCGGAGCTTCTCGACGGCGTCGCCGCCGTCCCGCTGCGCACCCTCGCCGGCGACGACGCGAGCTGCCTGAACCTCAACCGCTCCCAGGCGCCCCGCCTGCTCGGGCTGGACCCCGACGCCATGCCCGACGGGGCGTTCACCTTCCAGGGCGCGGCCGAGGGGTTCGACGCCGCCGAACGCTGGGGCCTCCTCGCCGCCGAGTTGCCCGAGAACGTCGTGCCCGGGATCGCCGATCAGCCGACGATCGCCTGGGGCCTGACCCGCGGACTCGGCGAGGACATCGTCTACCGCGACGAACGCGGGCGCGAGATGCGCGTCCGCCTGGTCGGGAAGATCAACTCGAGCATCCTCCAGGGCTCGGTGATCATCCCGGAGGAGGCCTTCGCGAAGCATTTCCCCTCGCGGACCGGGTACAAGACCTTTCTGGTGGAGGCCCCCCGCGGACGGGTGGACCGCGCGGCCGAGACGCTGTCCAACGCCTGGCGGGAGCACGGGCTCGCCGTGGAGACCACGCCGCAGCGGATGGCGGACTTCTCGACGGTGCAGAATACCTACCTGGTGATCTTCCAGGTCCTCGGGGCGTTGGGGCTGGTCCTCGGGAGCATCGGGCTGGGGCTGGTGGTGCTGCGAAACGTCCTGGAGCGGCGCAGCGAGCTGGCGCTGATGCGCGCGGTGGGCTTCACGCGGCGGCGGCTCCGTTGGATGATCCTCGCCGAGCACTGGACGCTGCTGCTGGCGGGCGTGGGGTTCGGGACCGTCGCGGCGATCGTGGCGATCCTCCCGGCGATCCTCGGCCCGTCGCGCGAGCTGCCCGTCGCGCTGCTGGCGTGGACGCTGGCGGGCATCGTCCTCAGCGGCGCCGTGTGGACCTTCCTCGCCGCGGCCGCGGCGCTGCGGGGCGACCTGATTGCCGCCCTGAGACGCGAATGACCCTCCCGATCGGCGCATAGAGACGGCGGCGGGCCTGGACGCCCGCCGCCATGTCGCAGCGCCTGAGGCTGTTTGTTACAGCCGGTGCCCCTTATTCTTCGGCCGGATGGAGGAAGAACTTTAAGAATGGCGTAATGGCCTGGTAATCAAGAAGTAATGACGGCTGCAAACCCCGCCGTCGCTTGCCCGCGCCGTCGATCGGAGGCGGGGTCCATCAGTCATCGTCATACCCGTCATGTACGTTTTCGATCTCGGACAACGCGACTACGCGGTCACGCTGGCGATCCAGCGGCGGCTGGTCTCTGCGCTTCAAGAGGGCGCGGGGGCGGAGCATCTGCTGCTGGTCGAGCACGACCCGCCTGCGGTGACGCTCGGCCGGCGGGGGGAGAAGACAGACCTGCGGGTGGGTGAGGCAGCTCTCGCCGGCGCGGGGGTCGAGTTGCACCGGTCCCGTCGCGGCGGGGCGGCGACCTGGCACGGGCCGGGGCAGTTGGTGGCCTACCCGATCGCCCATCTCCGCCGCCGCCAACGCCCGCTGACCCTCCGCGACTACGTGCACCGGCTGGAGCAGGCGGTCATCGACGCGCTGGCGGCGCTCGGGCTCCCGGCCGACCGCCGGGACGACGCCCCGGGCGTGTGGACCGGCGGGCGGAAGATCGCCTCGGTCGGCGTGGCCGTGGAGCGGTGGACGGCGTACCACGGTGTGGCGGTCAACGTCGGGGCGGACCTCCGCGGTTTCGAGCTGATCGTGCCCTGCGCCAGCCCGGAGGCGCAGGTCACCAGCGTCTCGCGCGAGTTGGGGCGCGACGTCGGCGTCGAAGAACTCAAGCCGATCCTCGCCCGGCGCCTCGCCGCCGCCGTGGCCGCAGAGGGCGAGGCGAAGTCCGTGCCCGAATGGACCACGCGCCGGGCCAAGCCGGCGCACCTGCGACGGGCGATCCCCTCGCTCGCCCGCGCCCCGGAGGTCCGCGGCGTGCTGGACGAACTCGAGCTGCACACCGTCTGCGGATCGGCGCGATGCCCGAACATCGCCGAGTGCTTCGCCCGCGGGACCGCGACCTTCCTGGTGATGGGCAACCGCTGCACCCGCCGCTGCGCGTTCTGCGCGGTGGACGACCCGCCGGCGTCGCCGCTCCGGGCGGACGAGCCCGGCGCGGTCGCCTCGGCCGCGGCGCGACTGGGCCTGCGCCACGTGGTGGTCACCTCCGTAACCCGTGACGATCTGCCCGACGGCGGGGCGGGGCATTTCGCCGAGATCATCCGCGCGGTCCGCCGCGAGAGCCCCGACGCGAGCGTGGAGGTGCTGATCCCCGATTTCCGCGGCGACCCGGCGGCGCTGCGGACCGTTCTCGACACCCGCCCGGACGTGCTGAACCACAACATGGAGACCGTGGCGCGGCTCTATCCGCTCGCCCGCCCGGACGCCGACTATGCCCGCTCGCTGGAGTTGCTCCGTCGCAGCGCCGCCTCGGGACTCTGCGGGCACGTCAAGAGCGGGATCATGCTCGGGCTCGGCGAGACCGGCGACGAGGTCCGCGCACTGCTCGCCGACCTCCGCGCCGCCGGGTGCGATTGTCTCACGCTCGGTCAGTATCTCCGCCCGGGTCCCACGCAACTGCCGGTCCAGCGCTACCTGAGGCCGGAGGAGTTCGACGCCTGGGCCCCCGAGGCGGAGGCGATGGGCTTCGCGGACGTGGCGTCGGGCGTGTTCGTGCGGTCGAGCTACCGGGCCGAAAGGGTGATGACCGATCACGGGTGACCGGGCGGACGTCCGGCATTCACGGGCGTCGGCGCGTTTGCCATCGGTCGTCCCGGTCTGCTACACTACGCCCGTTCGCTAGGGGCGCCCCGATGCGGGGCTGAGAAAGACCCTTCGAACCTGATCAGCGAGCCGACGGGTAAGCTGCGTAGGGAAGCGGACCGACGCGAGAGACCTTGCCTCCAACGCCGGCCGCCGCGAGCCGGCGTCTTTCTTGCGCCGCGCCGCGTCGCGGAGGCCGCCGGGAAGGACCATCATGACGCAGCTTCAGCAAGCACGAGACGGACGGATCACGCCCGAGATGCAGCGGGTCGCCCAACGCGAGCGACAGGACGCCGAGACGATCCGCACCGAGGTCGCGGCCGGGCGGCTGGTGATTCCCGCCAACCGGCGTCACGCCGAGGGCGCCGGTCCGGCCAAACTCGACCCGTGCGGGATCGGGCGGGCGGTGAGTACGAAGATCAACGCCAACATCGGCGCCAGCCCGCTGAGCAGTTGCGAGGATCTCGAACGGACCAAGCTCGACTGGGCCGTCCGCTACGGCGCCGACGCGGTGATGGACCTTTCCACCGGCGGCGACCTCGACCGCACGCGCACCGCGCTGATCGGCGGGGCGACGGTGCCGATCGGCACGGTCCCGCTTTACAGCATGATCGTCGACCGCCCCGTCGAGGAGCTCACCTGCGAGCAGATGCTCGCGGCCATCGAGAAGCAGGCCCGACAGGGCGTGGACTTCTTCACCATTCACGCGGGCATCCTCCGCGAACATCTCGCCCCGGCCCGCCGTCGGAAGTTGGGGATCGTCTCCCGCGGCGGGAGCCTGCTGGCCAAGTGGATGGTCCACCACGGTCGGCAAAACCCGCTCTACGAGATGTTCGACGAAATCTCCGCGATCTGCCGGGAGTACGACGTGACCTACTCCCTCGGCGACGGGCTGCGTCCGGGCTGCCTCGCCGACGCGTCCGACGAGGCGCAGTTCGCCGAGCTGGAGACGCTCGGCGAGCTGACCCGTCGCGCCCGCGAGGCCGGCGTGCAGGTGATGGTCGAGGGCCCGGGGCACGTCCCCTTCGACCAGATCGAGAGGAACATGACCCGCCAGGCCGAACTCTGCGACGACGCGCCGTTCTACGTGCTCGGGCCCATCGTCACCGACGTCTTCCCGGGGTACGACCACATCACCAGCGCCATCGGCGCCACGGCCGCGGCGACGCACGGGGCGAGCTTCCTGTGCTACGTCACCCCCGCCGAGCACCTCGGGCTGCCCACGCCGGACGACGTGCGGGCCGGGTGCATCGCCTACAAGATCGCCGCCCACGCCGCCGACGTCGCCCGCGGACGCCCCGGCGCCCGCGACTGGGACGACGCCATGGCCGACGCCCGCAGGAGCTTCGACTGGAAACGCCAGTACGAACTGGCCTTCGACTCCCGGCGCGCAAAGGAGCTCCGCACCCGCGATTTGCCCGAGGACGAGGAGTACTGCTCCATGTGCGGCAAGGAGTGGTGCGCGGTGCGCCTCAGCCGCGAGGCGATGGAAGCCGGTTGACCGGTTGGAGACTCCGCCGAGCAACGGTGTCGGTCGCGAAGCCCATAGGCGCATCGTCCCGCGGCAGACAAGCCGGGCGTCCCCCCCCCCGCTGGCGTCCGCGGCGCGGCGTTCGGGGGCGACCGATCCAC
>CAYTQL010000114.1:6130-8963 GCA_964439555.1 uncultured Planctomycetaceae bacterium
GTGGGACGCATGACCAAGATGGCCATGCCGCAATACGGACGCGCATTCTTTGACCCCCAGCTTCATTTGTCGTTGGTTTTCGTCCGCCCGCGGCGATATACCACGGGCATGAACCGGTACGGCGCGATCACGATCATGGCGTCGGCGGCCCTGCTGGTGGGCTGCTCGACGCCGGGCGGCACGGATGTGCGGGGGCATGCCGTGAAGCAATACCTGGCCGCACGAGAGGAACCGCCGGCGCAGCGCGACGCCCGCCTCGCGGCGACAGGGCGTCGCCTCCGGGCGCCCAATCGGAACCGTCCGGGTCCCTCCTCGAGCGCCGCGTCGGATGAATGGCTGGCGTGGGGCGACGCGCTGGCGAGCGTGGAGATGCAACCGGCGACGCCGGCGGAGCGACCCCGCACGCGACCTGCGCCGCGGGCCTCGGGCGATCCCGCCGACGGCGGCGGATTCTGGGACCCGGTGTGGCGGTCCCGCCCCGCCCGACCGAACAGCTTCATCAAGACCGTCGGCTACGACGCCAAGGAGCTGCCCGCCACGCTCTGGTCGGACACCAAGGCGACCGTGACCAACCCGGTGAGTCTCGGTTTCCTCGCGGCCGCGGGGGTCACCGGCATCGTCCTCAGCGGCGACGGCGGAAACGACTGCGTCGAGGAGCACTTCACGAAGAACGGCTCGCAGTTGAACACGGAGTGGGACTCGGTCGGCGGGTTCTTCGGCTCGCCGGCGTTCCACTTCCCCCTGGCCGGGGCGCTGTACACGACGGGCTTCTTCGCCGAGGACCACAAGCTGTACCGCAAGTCCAAAACGCTGATCAACGCCCTGGCGCTCAACGGGCTGACGACGATGGCGCTGAAGGTCGCCGCCCGCACCGAGAGCCCCAACGGCAACGAGTTCGGCTGGCCGAGCGGGCACACCTCGAGCAGCTTCACGCTGGCGACCTGGGCGTACAACGAGTACGGGCCCTGGCTTGGCGTACCTCTCTACGGCTTCGCGGCGTTCGTGGGCTATGAGCGGATCGACGCGCGGAACCACGACTTCTCGGATGTCATCTCCGGCGCGCTGATCGGCATCGCCATCGGACACGCGGTCTGCGAGAACCACGAGCGGAAGTTCCTCGGGATGCAGTTGGTCCCCTGGACCGATCCGGCCCGCGGGGGGGCGGGCCTGGCGCTGTACGGAGAGTGGTGAGGGAGGCGGAGCCGGTCGGACGGTTTAACCCGATCTTTGGTCATTTCCGGGCTTCAGGCGGGGGGGTCTTCCACCTCCGGTAGACCCAGAAATACTGCTCCGGCGCACGGCGGACGCCGTCCTCGAGCGCCCGCGTGTACGCCTCGGCGATGTAGCGGACCGGATCGTCCCGGTCGGCCCATTCCTCCGGGAGCATGACGCGCTCGGCGACGAAATCGAAACGGTAGGTCTCGCCCACCCGAAGCGCCCATCCGACGACCACGGGCAGCTCGAAGCGCATCGCCATCAGCGCGAAGCTCCTGTACGTGCTGGCCGGTCGGCCGAAGAAGTCGATGAAGATCCCCCGCCGCCCGGCGTCCTGGTCGGCGATGAAGGAGACGATCTGCCCGCGGCGCAGCAGCTCGGGCACCTCGCGCATCGCGCCCTGCTTGTCGAGGATGCGCTGGCCTTGCTTCTCGCGGATGCCGAGCAGGTGGCGGTCGAGATGGGGATTGTCCAGGCGGCGGGCCAGGGCGTTGGTGCGGAACCCCAGCGTCGCCAGCCCGTACCCGACGACCTCGAAGTTGCCCAGGTGAGCCGAGAGGAACAACGCCCCGCCCGGGCGCTCCAGGGCGGTCCGCAGCCCGCGGCTGACGCCGGGGCCGAGGCGGATGTACCGCCGCCAGGTGCTCAGGCGGACCAGGCGCGGGGTCAGCAGCGCTTCGAGCCCGAGGTAGACCAGGTTCCGGCTGGCGCCCCGGGCGATCCGCCTCAACTCGCCCTCCCCGCGCGCGGGAAAGCTCGCCCGCAGGTGCTCCAGGGCCCGCTGCGTGTGCCGCCGGTCGAAGAGGTACATCGCATCCCCCACCGCCCGCGCAGCGGCGTACGCCCAGCTCAGCGGCATCGCCTGCACGAGCATCTCGACCAGCCGCAATGCGATGTAGGCAAGACGGTCCATTGGTTTGCCCGATCGGTCCGTTCCGTCGGGGGCCTCCGCCCGGGGAGGGCGAGTCAGCGAGCTAAGGTTCTCTCGGTGCGTGCTTCCATCGTCGATGGAACCACCAGTATTGCTCCGGCCAGCGGGCGGCGACGCGCTCCAGCGCCCGGGTGTACTCCTGCGTGATCCAGCGGAGGGGGTCCTCGGCGTCCTCCCACTCCGCCGGGCGGATGATCCGCTCGACGTGGACCTCGAAACGGAACGTCTCGCCGATCCGCCGGCCGAGACCGATCACCAGGGGCACGCGGTGCTGCATCGCCAGGAGCCCGAAGCTCTTGAAGGTGCTCGCAGGCCGGCCGAAAAAATCCACGAACAGGCCCTTGCGCCCGGCGTCCTGATCGGCCACGAAACAGACCGACTCGCCCGCCTCGAGCAGGTCCGGGACCGCGGCGGTCGCCCCGCGCTTATCGAGGATCGTTTGCCCGGTCCGCTCGCGAACGCCGAGAATGTGGGCGTCGAGCCGCGGGTTGTCCACGCGCCGGGCGACGGAGTACGCCGGGAAGCCCAGCGTCGCCATCGTGTACCCGACGACCTCGAAGTTCCCGAAATGCCCGGTGAGGAAGATCACCCCGTCCGGTTCGGTCAGCAGGCGGATTCCCTCGCTCGCCCCCCTTTGATTTAAGGCCGGATGATATCGCCGCCCGAGGCAATTTCTGTACCGTAGAC
>CAYTQL010000115.1:0-3575 GCA_964439555.1 uncultured Planctomycetaceae bacterium
GACCTGCCCACCCGCTGCAAGATGCTCCCCAACGACACCGACGCCGTGCGAGGCTTCATCGAGACGACCGTCGCAGGTTGACCCGTTGGGAGGACAGCGGCAGCGCCCCCCGAACCGGCGCGTGCCGGACCCGCGGGGGCGCCCGGGACAGAACTTCTTGCACGCCCGATGCCCAGGCGGGGTGAGCTTCCCGGCCTCGCAACGCAGGGCTTTCCCGCCGCCGGCGTTGCCGTCCTCCCGGATCGACGTGCTGAGGAGCCGGCGGGCCATCACAGCAACGGTTCGCGCAACCGACACTCATCGTCGGGGGCTTCGCGCGGCTTGAGTAAATTCTCGAAATTCCCGTCATTTTCGTTTGACAGGCGAGCCCCGTTGTGATTTACGTTTTATAAAACGTAAAAACTTTTTCTTGCGGTGCGAGGTCGCCGGGCTATGAGTCAGTTCGTTGAGCACATCTCCGACGGGGAGCAGGGCAGGTCGCGGCGCGGGGGGCGAGGCAGCGCCAGCGCGCCGTCGGCGGGTCTGAGGTTCACCCCGCCGCCCAAGCTCTATCGCATGGGCGAGGTGGTCGAGCACACCGGGTTCAGCCGGCAGACCATTCACAACTACACGACCATGGGCCTGCTCCGCGAGCGACGCTGGACCCCCGGCGGACACCGCCTCTATGACGAAAGCGTCTTCGAACGCCTCGCACGCATCGCCGAACTGAAAGATCAGCGCAAGAGCATGAAGGACATACGCGAGTACTTCGCCGCCAAGGATCGGCGGGAAGGCTAGGCACGGATCATCGAGCCCTTTCGGCGTCGCACGCGACGCCGGCGGTCATGGAGGACCGCGAATGAATACGCTCAGAACCTGGCTGCGACGTCTCCGCCGCAGCGTGCGCGCCTTGAGCGGGCGCCGACGCGCTGCCCTGGCGGGCCTGGTGCTCGCCGCGGTGGTCGGAGCGGTCTGGCTGATCGTCTCGGTCGGGGGGACGCGGTGGGCGCCGTTGCTGGGGCACGGCGTCGAAGCCGGCTCCGTCACGGCCGTTCGCGTATTCCTGGATCAGCAGGGCGTGCGCTACCGCTGCGAGGGCGAGGCGATTCTCGTCCCCACCGATCGCGCGGCGGAGCTGCGCCGCCGGCTCCACCAGCAGGGCCTGCTCGGGCAGACCCCCGCCGGGCGCTTCGAACAGCTCGCCGCCGAGCCGGACCTCTGGCTCGGACGGGATCAGCGCCAGCGCCGATGGCTGGCCGCGAAGATGTCCACTCTCTCTGCCCTGATCGCCCGGATGGAGCCCGTCCGCACCGCGACCGTCCTGCTCGAGCCGGGCAGCCCCCGTCGCATCGGGCACGCCGGTGCGTCGGCCTCCGCGGCCGTCAACCTCCAGATCCGCCCGGACCGCTCCCTCAACGCCGAGCAGGTCGAGGCGATCGCCGACATGGTCACCGCCTCGGTCGCCGGGATGGAGCGCGACGCCGTCCGCATCGTGGACCAGAACGGGCGGCGGTACCTGCCCCTCCCCGACGGGAGCCCCCTGGCCGAGCTGGCCGGGGCGGAGTCGCACTACCGCAGCCGGGTTGAACGGGCGCTGAGCGACCTCGACGGATTGATCGTCGGCGTCGACGCCGCGCGGCGCGACGGCGAAGTCCGATGTCGCAGCGTCACCGTCGCACTGCCGGCGGAGCTGCAAAGCGGGCTCGACGCCGCGGCCCGGGACTCGCTGATCGCCCGGGTCCGCCGCACGGCGTCCTCGGTCACCGGGGCGTCGCCCGATCTCGTGCAGACCGAGTGGTACGCTCCCGCGCCCCACGCCCGCGCCGCGGAGGAAACGGGTTCGAACCGCGCGATCCTCTGGGCGGGTGTGGCGCTGGGGGGGCTGGTTGGGCTCGTCGCGCTGGGCGGGGTGCAGATGCTCCGCAAGCGCGGCGAGGCGCCGACGACGCCCGCCGAGAGCGACGTTCCGCCGAGCGGGGCGCGTCGCTTCGGCTTCCTGAGCGACCTGTCCGACGACGACCTCGCCGAGCTGCTCGCCCGCGAGCACCCCCAAACGATCGCGGTCACCGCCGCCCACGTGGATGAGGCCCGCGCCGCGGCCGTGCTGGCGGCGCTGCCCGCCGACCACCAGGCCGAGGTCGCCCGTCGCATTGCCGCGTTCGACGAGACGGACGAGGAACTCCTCGACGAGATCGAGCAGATGCTCGCCGCCCGCCTCTCCCCGCGCGCCGCAACGCCCGTCGCCCGCGGCGGGAGCGAGACGGTCGCCCGAATTCTCAATCACGCCGGGAGCAGCACCCGACGGGATCTGCTCCAGACGCTCGGCGCGGAGGAGCCTGCCCTGGCCGAGGCGATCCGCTCACGGATGTTCGGTTTCGCCGACCTCCTCGAAATGCCCGCCGATCGGCTGCGGGAGGCGCTGGCGGCGCTGGACGAGGACGACCTGGCGATCGCCCTTCGCGCTGCGACGCCGGCGCTGACCGAGAAACTCCTCGACGCCCTGCCCGCCCGGCGGACGAAGCAGGTCCGCCAGCGGATGCAGAAGATGGGCCCGGTGCGCCTCAGCGACGTCGAGGCCGCCCAGGAACACGTCGCCGAACTGGTCCGCCGCTTCGTGGAGGGCGAGTACTACGCCGTCGCGGACGAGCCGACCCGGCAGGTGGTCGCTTAGGAGAACCCCATGCGCGTGGTCCGCACATCGCAGGACGAGCAAGCCGGCTCGCAGGTGAAGCACCTGCGGGACTTCGCGGCCGAGGCACGCGCCGCGGTGCTCGAAGCCCGCAACGAGGCCGCCCGCATCGTCGCCGAAGCCCACGACAAGTCCGAGCAGATCGCTCGCCAGGCCGAGCAGCGCGGCCACGCCGAGGGGCTCGCCCGAGGTCGGCAGGACGGGTACGCCCAGGGCCGGCGCGACGCCCTGGCCGAGGGACGCCGCATGGACGCCCAGGCCTGCGACGAACTCGGCGCGCTGCTCCGTCACGCGACCGAGGAGGTCTCGGCGGGACGCGAGGCCCTGTTCGAGCAGGCGAAGCGCGAGCTGCTGGACATGGCGCTGGAGATCGCCGCGATGATCGTGGGTCGACGGGCGGCGGGGGACGTCGAGGTCGCCCGGGGCAACCTCGCCCGCGCCCTGGATCTGGCCGCCGACGCCGCGACCTTGAAGGTCCGGGTCAACGAGGACCAGTTCGAAGACCTCGAAGAGACCTGCGGAGAGCTGCTCTCCGAGCTGCACGTCCGCGGAGACGTCACACTGGTGGGCGACGAGCGCATCGAGCGGGGCGGCGTGGAGGTCATCACCCCCGCCGGGCTCATCGACGCGACGATCGAGACGCAACTGGAGAACGTGGTCGCCGCGCTGCTCGGACGGCAGGCGGACGCCGCAGCCGCCTGGAACCGCGGGGAGGGGGACGCATGAACGCATTCGACGATTTCCGCCAGAGCCTTCGGAACTGCCAGCCCATCGGGATTACCGGGCGGGTGCGGGCGGTCCGCGGGCTCTGTGTCAGCGTGGAGCATTTCAACGTTCCGATGGGCTCGGTGTGTGCGATCGCCCGAGGTCGGCGACGGATCGACGCGCGGGTGGTCGGCTTCAACGA
>CAYTQL010000115.1:3585-8958 GCA_964439555.1 uncultured Planctomycetaceae bacterium
GCCGAGACGCTCGTAATGCCGGTGGCCGACGTCGAAGGCATCCGCCGCGGCGACCGGGTGATCTTCACCTCGCCGCACCCGACGGTCCGCGCCGGGGCGGGCATGCTCGGGCGTGTGCTGAACGGTTACGGCCGACCGATCGACGGCGGTGCGGAGCTCCAGGCGCTGCGGGCGGCGCCGATTCAACCCGAGCCGATCGCCCCGATGCGCCGGCGGCGGATCGACCGGGTTTTTCCGACCGGCATTCGCGCCATCGACGCCCTCCAGAGCCTCGGATGCGGGCAGCGGATCAGCGTCCTGAGCCCCAGCGGCGTCGGCAAGAGCGTCCTGCTGGGCATGGTGGGGCGGTTTGCGGCCGCGGACGTGAACGTGGTGGCGCTGATCGGCGAGCGGGGACGGGAGGTGCGCGACTTCGTCGAACTCCACCTCGGGCCCGAGGCGTTGAAGCGGTCCGTCGTCGTTGCCGCCACCGGAGACGAGCCGCCGCTGCTGCGGGTCCAGGCGGCCGCCACGGCCACCGCCCTGGCCGAGTACTTCCGCGACCGCGGCAGCGACGTGCTGCTGCTGATGGACTCGGTCACCCGCCTCGCGGACGCCCAGCGGCAGATCGGCCTGACCGCCGGCGAGCCGCCGACCGCCCAGGGCTACCCGCCGAGCGTCTTCTCGCTGCTTCCGTCGCTGCTCGAACGCTGCGGGCGGACCGAGCGGGGCAGCATCACCGGGCTTTGCAGCGTCCTCACCGAGGACGACGAGAGCACCGACCCGCTGGCCGAGGCGCTGTGCAGCATCACCGACGGGCACCTGCTGCTCTCGCGGGCCCTGGCCAATCGCGGGCAATACCCCGCGATCGACCCGCAGCGCAGCGTCAGCCGGATCATGAACCAGGTCGCCTCGCCGGAGCACCTCGACGCCGCGCGCACGCTGCGACGGGTGATCGCCCTCCACCGCGACGTCGAGGAGATGCTCCGCATCGGGGCGTACCGCTCGCCGGGCGGGACCGAAACCGACCGCGCCATCGCCCTGATGCCCCGGGTGGAGCGGTTTCTCGCGCAGGACCTCCAGACGCCCGCGGGCTTCAACGACACCGTCGCGGCGCTGGTGGGGCTCGCCGCCGAGGCGGGCCTTGCGGCGCCGCAAGCCCAGGAGCAGCCCGCATGACCGAACGCCGCCGGCACATCACGGCGCTGGAGTCGCTGTTGGAGCTTCGAACCGCCGCCGAGCGGGAAGCCCAGCAGGAGCTCTCCGCCGCGCGCCGGCGTCTCGAGACGCTTCGCCGGCGTCGGGAGGCGCTGACGGAGCGGTTCGCCGCGGCCGATCGGGTGGCCGCCGACGCGCTGGGCAAGGGGCTGCCCGCGGGGGCGATTTACCGTCGCGAGGCGGCCGGGCTTCAACGCGCGCTCCGCGAGTGCGACGCCGCCCTGCCCGACGCCGAGGCGACCGAACGCGACCGCCTCGACGCCCTCCGCCGCGCCGCCGCGGACCGCAAGGCGGTGGAGCGCGCCCTGGCCGGGGCGCAATCGGCCGCCCGCCGGGTGCAGCGGTCCCGCCGACGCCGCGGTCGGCTCGAAACCCACGCCCAATTTTGCACAGTCCGAAGGGAGTCCCACGAATGTCCGAAGCCGCGGAGCTGATCGAGAAGGCCCGCCTGCGCCTTGCGACGATGCACCGTCGCTCGAGCGCGCCGGGCGGCGACTACATCGAGGACCAGCCGATCCGCATCGAGTTCGGGCGGACCCGCCTCAGCGCCGCCCAGGTCGCCTCGCTGGACTTCGGCAGCGTCATCCAGCTCGATGAGCGGGTGGACGAGCCGGTCCAGGTCTTCGTCGGCGGGAAGCTCTTCGCCCGGGGGCAGGCGGTCGAGGTGGACGGGCGTCTGGGCGTGCGGATCTGCGAAATCATCGAAGCCGGGAGCCCCGTGTGAGCCGAGCCCGTCGCATCCTGCCGCCCGCCCTCGTCGTCACGGCGCTGCTGGTCGGCGTCGCCACGGCCGACGCGCCGGTCACCCGCCCGGAAGACCGCCCGCTGGTCAGCGCCGAGGATGCGCCGGTCCGCCGGAACGGCGACGGGCCGGGCGCATGGTGGCAGACGATCGGCGCCCTGGCGCTGGTGGCCGGGCTGATTCTGGCGCTGCGGTGGGTGCTCAAACGGACCGGGGCGGTCCGGAGCCTTCCCCGAAGCGCCGGCGGACCGGTGGAGCTGGTCTCCCGGACGCCGGTGGGCGCCAAGCAGCAGTTGACGCTTGTCCGCCTCGGTCGGCGGCTGGTGCTGCTGGGCTGGGCGGGGGAGTCGGTGGCGCCGCTGGCGGAGGTGACCGACCCGGGCGAGGTCCAACGCCTCCTGGGCGGGCGGAAACAGGAACAGACCGAGGACGAACCCGAGCGGAATGAATGATCGCGCCCTGTCGGACAGCTCGACGCCGCCGGTCGTCGCCCGCTGCGGTGCTGTGCCTGGCGATCGGCCTGGTCGCGACGTGCGCCTGCGGGCAGGACGCCCCGGCGACGCGCCCGACGACCGCGCCGGCGACGACCACCGCGCCCGACTCGCTGGAGGGGATCACCGCCGCGCTGCCGGCGCTGGAGAGCCCCGGCGGGGCGTGGACGGCGATCCGCCTTGCGGCGGTGCTGGCGGTGGTTTCGCTCGCCCCGGCCATTCTGGTGATGGTCACCTGCTTCACGCGGATCGTGGTGGTGCTGGGGCTGCTCCGCCAGGCGTTGGGCACCCAGCAACTCCCGCCGAACGCGATCCTCTTCGGCTTGGCGCTGTTGATGACCGCGGTGGTGATGGCCCCGACGTATCGAAGCGTCTACGGCGCGGCGATCGGACCCTACACGCGGGGCGAGCTTGCCGGGCCGGCGGCGCTGGACCGCGGCGTCGGCGAGGTCCGCGGATTCATGATCCGTCAGGTCGAACAGGCCGGCAACGGCGACGAGGTCTACCTGTTCCTCCCGGACGAGTTAGCCGGACGCGAAGACCTCACCTGGCGGGACGTGCCGACCGTCTCGCTGATTCCGGCGTTCGTGGTCAGCGAGCTGAAGGTCGCCTTCGCGATGGGCTTCCGAATCTTCCTGCCCTTCCTGGTGATCGACCTGCTCGTTGCGTCGGTGCTGGTGTCGATGGGCATGCTGATGCTCCCGCCGGTGCTGATTTCGTTGCCGTTCAAGCTGCTGCTGTTCGTCCTGGCCGACGGGTGGAACCTCGTGGTCGGGACGCTGATGACGAGTTTCGGGTGATGCGATGAGCGATGCCCAAGCCATTCAGATCGGGCGGGAGGCCCTGACGCTGGTGCTGCTGCTGGCGGCGCCGGTGCTGGGGATCGGGCTGCTGGCGGCGCTGGTCACGGCGCTGCTCCAGGCGTTGACGCAGGTCCAGGAGCAGACCCTCAGTTTGGTGCCCAAGATTGTCGCCATGCTCGGCGCGACGATCCTGCTCGGCCCGTGGATGCTCGGTCGGCTCGTGGAGTTTTCCCAGCGTATGTTCGGAGGCATGTGGTGACGCTGCTGCCCGAGGCAACGGTGTTGTGGGCCTGGCTGCTCGCGGCCGCAAGGCTCGGCGGGTTGGCCATGGTCGCCCCTGCGCTGGGGGAGCGAGCGGTCCCGCGTCGGCTGCGGGCCTTCATCGCCGTCGCGCTGGCGCTGGCGATCCCCGCACGGGGGCTGGGCGGTGCGACCGTGCCGGACGGACTGCTCCCCGCGGTCGGGATGCTGGCGCTGGAAGCGGCGCTGGGCGTCGCGATGGGTTACGGCGTGCGACTGCTGCTGGTGGGCTTGCAGCTCGCGGCGGTGCACGTTGCCCAGCAGAGCGGGCTCGGCCTGGCCGAGAGCTACAACCCGCTGGGCGCCGAGACGCCGATTTCGCTGCGGCGGTTCTACCAGCTCCTGGGGCTCGTGGTCTTCCTGGGCATCGGTGGGCATCGCTGGATGCTCGAAGGCGTCTACGGGAGCTTCCAGGCGCTTCCGCCCGGCGCGGCGGGGCTGCCCGGACCGGCCGTTGCGTCCCTGGCCGCGGCGCTGCTGGGGTTGAGCTTCTCGGTGGCGCTGAAGGTCGCCGCGCCGGTGCTGGTGGCGCTGCTCGTGGTCAGCGCCGCGGTGGGCATCCTTCAGCGGACCGCACCGCAGTTCCACGTGCTCAGCGTGACGATGCCCGTCCGCACGGTCGTCGGGCTGCTGGTTGCCGCGACGAGCCTGACGATCCTGGCCCCGCTGCTCTCGGCTGCGGGGACCGCACTGATCGATGCAATGACCCGGGCCCTGGACTCCGGAGCCACGCCATGACCCCGCGACGCGACGAGACGCAGGAACGCACCTACCCGCCGACGAGCCTGCGCTTGCGCGAGGCGCGGGAGCGGGGGCGGGTCCCGCGCTCCCGTGAGCTGACGGCCGGGGTGACGCTGCTGGCGGCGCTGGGCGTGCTGGCGCTGACCGGTCGCCGGCTGCTGGTCGCGTGCCTGGAGCTGCTCCGGACCGCGCTGGGCGGGGGCGCCCGCACGGAAATCCTCGCCGCCGCCGGCGCGGCCGCCCTGGCCGCAGCGCCGCTGATGCTGTGCGTCGTCATCGCGGCGGTGGCGGGCGCGCTGATCCAGACCCGCGGAGCGGTGAACCCCTCGGCCGGGCGTCCGGACCCCGGTCGCCTGGGGCTCGGAGGGAACCTGCGGCGGATGTTCTCGGCCCGCTCGACGGCGCGCGTCCCGCTGACGCTGCTCAAGCTCGCCGGCGCGGGGCTGGTGGTGGCGCTGATGCTTACCGAGTCGCTCCCGGAGCTGCTTGCCGCCACGACCGAACCGCCCGCCGCGCTGGTCGCCCGCGCCGCGGCGCTGACGCTACGGACCTCCGCCTGGCTGGTCGCGGCGCTGCTGGCGCCCGCGGCGGCCGACTACCTCCTGGCGTGGCGCGAGCACCGCCGTTCGCTCTACATGACGCGGCAGGAGTATCTCGAGGACCTGCGCCGCATGGAAGCCGACCCCGAGCTGCGCAAGCGCCGCCGGCGCGAGGCCCGATCGCCGCTGGAAGGGGAGGTGAGCCCATGACCGCGCGCAGCCCCGCCGACTCGTTCGCCCGGACGCTGATGCGCCATCGCGGGTTGCTGATTCCCGCGGTCGTGGCGGCGATGGTCCTCGTGCTGCTGATCCCGCTTCCGGCGCTGGTGATCGACGTTTTGCTGATCTGCAACATCGCCCTGGCGGCGCTGGTGCTGTTGGGCTCGCTCCAGGCGGAGGCGCCGTTGCAGCTCAGCGTCTTCCCGACGCTGCTGCTGGGCCTGACGCTGCTGCGGTTGGTGCTCAACGTGGCGACGACGCGGTTGATCCTCACCGCCGGGGACGGCGGGGCGGGCGAGGCGCAGTTGGCGGCCGGGCGGGTGATCTGGGGCTTCAGCGAG
>CAYTQL010000116.1:0-8932 GCA_964439555.1 uncultured Planctomycetaceae bacterium
GATCCATCTGCTTGGCCATTGCCATGAGCCGTTCGAGGTCCCGGGCGGGCCCGGACATGACCACCGCGTTGGTGCTCCGCTCGGCGGAGACCGCCACGGCCGCACCGCGCCGGCGTCCGGCGCCCTGGGACAGCGTGCGGGCGATGCGTCCGAGGGCGTTGGCGACCTCGTCGGCCTGAGCCTGCTTGAGCAGGATCAGATCCGTGCGGACCCCGCCCTCCCCGCTGGCTTCGAGCTTCTGGATCAGCGAGGCGACCTTCTGGTGATTCTCGGCGTTGGCGGTGACCAGCACGGCGTTGGCGTCCGGTTCGGCGGCGACCTGCACCAGATCGTCCGGCTCGAGGCGCTGCCCGCGCCGCGGGGCGAAGGCCTGACTCAGCGCCGTCGCCACCGACATGGCCCGCGCCTTGTCCAGCGAGATGAGCTTCGTGGTCGCCTTGCCCGCGGCGCCGGCCGCGTCGAGCTTGCCGGCCAGTTCGCGGATCTTCTCGAAGGACTCGTCCTCGGCGCGGATGGCGATCATGCGGCTCTCGCTGTCCGCCTCGATGACGATGCCCTTGACCGGCTGACCTCGCCGACCGCGACGCGACGGGGCGGCGTCGAAGACGCGCTGGAGGACGCGCGCGACGTTCTCGGGGGAAGCATGGGCCAGCGGGATCATCCGCACCGGCATGCCCTCGGGGCCCACGTCCATCTTCTCGATCAGGGACCCGAGCAGCTCGTGGTCCTTCACCGATGCGCGGACGATCAGTGTGTTGGAGCTGCGGTCGGCGTTGATCCGCACCGCCCCCGCCGGGCGGGGACCGCGGCGCCGCGACCCGCTCGCCGAGATCGTATCGTTCAGCGCCCGGGCGACGCCCGCGGCGTCGGCGTTGCGGATGCGGTACACCTTCACGATCACCGAACCCCCGCTCTGGGCTTCGTCCATGTCCTTGAGGACCTTGCTGATCAGCTCGTGCTTATCGGCCGGAGCGCTGACGACCACCTGCCGCCCCACCGGGTCGCCGACGATGACCGTCGGCGTCTCCTCCGGCGCATCCCAGCGCCGCCGGCGTCGCTGCCGGGCGAAGAGCTGCTCGAGGGAGCCGACCACCGTCTCGACGTCGGCGTTCTTGACCGGGTACATCTTGACCACCGCCACGGCCGACTCGGCGGAAGCCTCGTCCAGGCGGGTCGCCATCTTCATCAGGCGGTCCACCTCGGGACTGGGCCCGGAAAGGACCAGCGCGTTGGACCCGGCGTCGGCGGAGACCTTCACCTGGTCCTGCTGGGGCTGCTGCCGCCAGCGGCGGCGGTCCACGCCGATCATCTTGTTGAGCACGTCGGCGATCTCGGTGGCCTTGGCGTTCTGGAGCACCAGCAGCTCGGTACGGGCGGCGCCGACGTCCCGGGTGTCCAGCTTCGCCAGCAGGGCCTTGACCTTCTTGAGGTTCTCGGCGTTGGCGGTGACGATCAGGGCGTTGCTCAGCGGCTCGGCCGTGACGGTGACCAGTTCGTCGGGCTTGACCTGCCGCCCCCGCGCCGGGGCGAAGGCCTGCTGAACGGCGGAGGCGACCGTCGCCGCCTTGGCGTGTTCCAGCGTCAGCAGCGTCTGGGTGACCTCGGCGCCGGCGCCCGCGGCGTCCAGGCGGACGACGAGGCCCTTGATCCGCTCGAAGGTCGTCTCGTCGGAGCGGACCATGAGCGACTTGCTCTTGGCGTCCGCTTCGATGATCACGCCCGGCGCCCCCCGCCTGCGGCTCCGCTGGGTGACGAACATCCGCGTGAGCATGCGGGCGAGCACCTCGGCGTCGGCGTTCTCCAGGGCGATCACCTGCACCGGGTATTCCTGGGCTTTCTGGGTGTCCAGCTCGGCGACCAGTTCCTTGATCTTCGCGTGGTCTATCTCGGTCGCGCGGACCACCAGTGTGTTCGAGCCCCAGTCGGCGCTGATGCGGACCCGGCTGGTTGCACCGCGGCGTCCGGAGCTGAAGACGTTGTTCAAAGCGTTCGCCGCCGCCCAGGCGTCGCCGTTGGTCAGGCGATAGACCTTGACGACCGCCTTGGCCGCGGCGGCGGGGTCGTCGAGCTTCTCGATCATCGTCGCGATGACCTCGTGCTTCTCGGGCGAGGCGCTGACCACGACGCGCCGGGAGACCTCATCCCCGAAGACCACCACCGGCACCTCCGCCTCGACGCCGCGGCGGCGCTGCCGGGCGAAAAGGTCCTGGAGCGCCTGGGTCAGCGTGGCCACGTCGGCGTTCTCGACCGGGTACATCCGGACCGTGGCGGTGGCGGTCTGGGCGCTGGCGGTGTCCAGCTTCCGCGCCATCTTCAGCAGCTTGTCCACCTCGCCCGAGGGGCCGGTGAGCACCAGGGCGTTGGCGCCGGCGTCGGCGGAAACGGTGGTGTTCTGCCCGCCGCCGCGCCCCCAGCGGCGCCGCCGCGACGACCCGCCGGTGACCCGCTCGAGCACGCGAGCCAGGTCGGTCGCCTTGGCGTTCTGGAGCAGGACCATCTCCGTGCGACGCCCGCCGGTCTCGGGCGCGTCGAGTTTCTCGAGCAGTCCGCGGACCTTCTGGAGGTTCTGCTCATTGGCGGTCACGATCAGGCTGTTCGAAGCGGTCTCCGGTGTGATGGTCACCAGCTCGTCGGGGCTGAGCCGCTGCCCGCGCCGCGGGGCGAAGGCCGACTGGAGCGACGAGGCGATCGACTCGGCGTCCGCGTGCTCCAGGGCGATCAGCGCCTGCGTCGCCTTGCCGACCGGGCCGGCCGCGTCGAGCTTGCCCACCAGGTCGCGGATCTTCTTGAAGGTCTCGTCGTCCGCCCGGACCATCAGCGTCCCGGAGGCGGAGTCGGCCTCGATGATCGCCGGACCCGCCGAGCCCCGCCGCCCGCGCGAGCGAACCGCCTGGGCGTTGAACAGGCGGTTGAGCACCCCGGCGACCTGCTGCGGATCGGCGTGATTCAGCGGGATGGTTCGGACCTCGTACTTTGCGGCCGGGGAGATGTCCATCTCCTCGATCAGCGCGGCGATCTTCTCGTGATCGGCCTGGGAGGCCCGGACGACGACGCTGTTGCTCCCGGAGTCCGGGAGGATGCGGGTCTGCTCGTCGCGCCCGCGGCGTCCGCGATCGGTCAGGGCCCCGCGCAGGGCCCCGGCGAGGCTGCGCGCCTCGGTGTTCAGGATGCGGTAGACCTTGACGAGAACTTCCTCGGCGCTGCGGGCGGAGTCGATCTCCTTGACGACCTTGGCGACGAGTTCCTGCGTCTCGGCGGGGGCGGAGACGATCACCAGCCGCCCGCCCTCGTCGCCGCTGACGGCGACCGGGGCCTCTCCCTCGGTCTGGCCCGCCGGCCGGTCGCCGCGGCGGCGCGAGGCGAAGACCTCCTTGAGCGCCTTGACCGTCGAGGGCACCTCGGCGTGCTCCAGCTTGTACATGCGGACCATTCCCGCCTTGGCCAGAGCGGCCGACTGGTCCAGCTCCTGGATGATGCGGGTGACCAAAACCATCACGTCGGCCGGCGCGGCGACGATGACGCTGTTGGTCTGGCGGTTGGCGGTGATGTTGATCCCCGCGGTGGCGTCGGCCTTGGCGACCTTGTCGTCGAGCTTGAGCTCGAGCATCTGGCGGATCATCTCCGCGCGGCGATTGGTGGGGGTCTTCTCGCCCTTCTTCTTCGCCTGCTTCGGCGCGCCGGGCTGGGCGGCGAGGTTGAACAGGTCGCGGAGGTTTTCCGCCACGGCCGAGGCGTCGGTGTTCGACAGCGTGAAGACGCGGACCTCGCTGAGCGTGGTGGATTCGGTGTCCAGCGACTTGACCAGCGGGCCGATGATCTCGAAGTCCTGCGGGCGGGCGCGGACGATGACGCTGCGGGTCCGCTCGTCGGCGACGGCGACCACGTCCGGATCGGGGACCTGGACGGGCTGCTTCTCCTTGCCCTTGCGGGGGACGATGCGCTTCTTCGGGTTGAACAGGTCGTCGATGGTCCGGGCGACCCGCGCCGGGTCGGCATGCTCGATGCGATAGACGCGGAAGTCGGCGTCGCGCTGGGGGGTGGCGAGCTGGAGCTGGTCGATCAGGTCCTGGAGCTGCTCCATCTGCTTGCGGGAGGCGGCGAAGATGAGCGAATTGGTCGCCCGGTCCACCGTGATGGTCACCGGCGAGGCGGGCTCCCCTTCGCCGTCCTGCGCCTCCCCGGCCGGGCGGGTCGCGGGGGCTTCGGCGTCGGCGGGCTCCTCGTCGGCCTCGAAGAGGACCTCGGGCGCCTCCGACGGATCGACCGAGTAGAGCACGTCGCCGCGGAGGCGCTTGCCGTTGTCGTCGTCCGGCTTGGCGCCGGCGTCCTGGATGATCACCTTGGTCCCGCTCATCTCGCCGTAGACGCGGCGGAGCACCTCGGCCATGCGCTCGGCGCGGGTGCCGCTGAGCGGCACGATCCGCACGCGGACGGAGCTGTCCTCGGCGCCCTCGTCGAGCTTGGCGATGACCGATTCCATCTCCTTGAGGTCGGCGTCCTTGGCGATCAGGCTGATCGAGTTGGTGTACTCGTCCGGCTCGATCACCGGGCGCTCCTCGCCGCGGCGGTTCTCGTACATCGCCTCGAGCTTCAGCGTCACGTTGTACGGGTCGGCATGCTCCAGCCAGACGAGCTTCGCCTCCCGCAGCGGGCGGTCGGCGGCCTGGTCGAGCTGGGCGATCAGCTCCTTGACCAGCGCAAAGTGCGCTTCCGAGGCGGAGACCACCAGCGAGTTGGTCCGCTCGTCGGCGGCTACGGAAAAACTCGCCGGTCGGGCGCGGCGTCCGCGGCGCTGGGTGCGGAGGATCTCCCGGAACATCCCGCTGACGGTCCGGGCCAGTTCGCCGGCCTCGGAGTTCTCCAGCGGAACCACGTGCATCTGGACCTGGACGGAGACGCTCTTCTCATCCAGCCGCTCGATCATCGCGAGGACCTCGTCGATCTCCCCCGCCGGGCCGCGGACCAGCACGCTGTTGGAGTTCGTCTCCGGCGTGATGACGACGCTTCCCGCCGGCTGACCGCGCCGGCGGCGCGACGCGCTGCGCTCGGCGAGGGTTTTGCCCACCGCCGAGGCGAGGCTGGTCGCCTCCGCGTTCTCCAGGTGGACGATGCGGATCTGCCGGGCCCCGGCGGCTTCCTTGTCGTCGAAGGTCTTGATGAGCTCCTCGGCCAGGGCGATCTTCTCCGGCGGGCCCTGGACCACCACGCGTCCGCTGGAGGGCATGGCCGCCACGCGGACCGCGTCGGGGGCGCCGCCGCGGCGGCGGCGGGTCTCGGCGCCGAGCATCTCGCCCAGCAGCGTCGCCAGCTCCTGCGGGTCGGCGTACTCGAGGGCGAAGCTGCGGGTCTGAGACGCCAGGGCCGAGCCCGACTTGACCTTCTTCATCAGCTTGTCGATTTTCTCGAACTGCTCGGCCGTGGCGGCAATGAGCAGTTGGTTGGTGGCGCTGTCGGCCTCGAAACGCGGCTGGGGGACGCCGGGGTCGCTGCGCCGCCCGCGCTGCTTGGCGAAGAGTCGACTCAGCGAGCGGGCCAGCTCCGGCGCCTGGGTGGTCGTCAGCTCGTAGACGCGGACCTGCACCACGCCGGGGGCGCTTTCGCTGTCCAGCGAGGCGACGAGCTGGGCGATCCGCTCCATTTCGCTCCGCGGGGCTTCGACGACCAGCCGCCGGTCGCCCGGGGCGGGCGCGAGGATGACCTTCTCCGAGTCGTCCGGAAGGGGCGACCGCCGTCGGCGCCGCCCGCGTTGGACCCGGGCGTCGTCGTAGAGCTGGGCGACCGTTTCGGCCACCGCGGCCGCCGAGACGTTCTTCAGCGTCAGCAGGCGCATCTCGCGGGCGTCCTTGACGGCCGCGGCGTCCAGCTTGGCAATCAGGTCCTCCAGCATCTTCCGCTTGGACTCCGGCGCCTTGAGCAGGACGGCGTTCGCGCGTGCATCGGCCTGGATGAACACTTCCTGCGGCTTGCCCCGTCGGCGGGGGACGAAACTCTGGAGCTTGCTCGCCAGGGCCTCGGCGTCGGCGGACTTGAGGCGGATCATCCGCACGGCGTCGGCCTCGGCGCCGGAGGCGACGTCCAACGACTCGATGATCGCCGCGATCGCCTCCTGCTCGTCCGGGGCGGCGGAGATCAGCAGCGTATTGGCCTTTCCGCTGGCCGAGACGCTCACCGGCGTCTGCCCGCGACGCCGGCGGCGGTACATCTGCGAGAAGGTCTGGGCGAGTTCCTCGGCGTCGGCGTGCTCCAGGCGGACCTGGCGCAGCACGGGCTCGGCCTGGGCGCCCGCGGCGTCCTGGAGCTGCTTGAGGATCGCCTCGACGGCCGGCCAGTCCTCCTTCGCCGCCGAGACGATGAGGCTGTTGGTGCCCCGGTCGGCGGCGACCTTGAGCTTCCGCTCCGTCCGCCGACCGACCCGCTCGGTGAACAGCTCCACCAGTCCGCGGGCGAGGGTCCGTACGTCGCCGACGGCGAGCTGCACCACCCGCCTGACCCACTCGGCGTCCGGGGCGGTCTCGACATCCAGCGACGCGACCAGTTCGGCGACGGAGTTCTGCTGCGCCGGCGTGGCGGTGACCAGCAGCGAGTTGGTCTGCTTCTCGGCCGCAATGGCGATGCGGTGGCCTTGGCGGGAACGATAGCTGCGGTACGTCTGGGCGAGCGTTCGGGCGAGCTGCTCGGCCTCGGCGTGGGCGAGCTTGATGCGCTCCGTCACCGGCTCGGTTTCGCCGGCGGCGCTCTGCTGGAGTTCATCGAGAATCTTCCTGACCGTCGGCCAGTCCTTCGGGGCCGCGGAGATAATCAGGCTGTTGGTGCGGTGCTCGGCCTCGACCTTCAGGTTGCTGGTCTTGCGGCGTCCCACGCGCTGGGAGAAGAGGTTCACCAGCGAGCGGGCGAGCTGGCGGGCGTCGCCGGATTCCAGCGCAACGACGTGAATCTCCCGGGCGTCGTCCTTCAACTCGGTATCGAGCTGCTCGATCAGCTTCGCGGCGGTGTCCAGGTCGGCCGCGGCGCCGGCGACGATCAGCGCGTTGGACCGCGGATCGACGCTGACGTTGACCGCGCTGCGGAACCGCCCGCGGGCGTCCTGCTTGCGGACGGCCAAGTCGATCACCGAGGCGAGCTGCCGGGCGTCGGCGACCTCCAGGCGGAAGATCCGGGCGCCCTCGACCTCGCGTCCGGCGGTGTCGAGCTTCTTGACGAGGTCCTCGACGACGGTCATCTGGTCCACCGGGGCCGAGACGATCAGGCGGTTGGTGGCCGTGTCGGCAACGACGCTGGCGGCCTGAGAGCTGCTGACGACGCGCCCGCGCTTGTCGCGGATCGTGGTTTTGGGCAGGAGTTTCTCGACGTTCTTGGCGAGTTCCTCCGCGTCGACGTTCTTGAGCTGGAAGACGCGCAGCTCGCCGCCGGCGGCGCCTTCGATGTTGTCGAGCTTCTGGATCATCTGATCGGCCATGGCGAGCTTGTCGCCGGCGCCGATGAGGAAGAGCATGTTCGTCCGCTCGTCGTAGGTGGCGGCGACCTCGTCGCCTCCCTTGCTGGGCACGTAGCGTCCGCGCGAGGGGTCGAAGACGTACTTCCGCTTCGCCCCGGCGCCGAAAAGTTGGTTGATGATGTCCGCGACCGACTTGGCCGAGGCCTGCTTGAGCTGGTAGGTCTTGATCTGCTGTTCAACAAGGGTCTGGGTGTCCAGCTCCTCCAGCAGCGTGCGGATGCGCTGAATATTGGAGACCCGGTCGGTGATGATCAGCCCCTTGCCCTTGCCCAGCGGGCTCAGAGAGCCGAACTGCGAGACCATCCGCACGACGGCCTTGGCGGCCGAGCCGGCGTCGATGAACCGCAGCGGGAGCACGACGGTGACGATCTTGCCCGGGCGGAGCTTGCTGGTCTTGTCCAGGCCCTTGATGATCGGAATCTGCTGGTAGTTGATCTGGTTCAGCGGGATGAGCTTGAGATACCGCTCCTCCTCCATCAGCGTGTACCCTCGCATGGTGAGGATGACGTTGAGGGTGTCGAGGGCCTCGGCGTAGGTGTAGGGCTCGGAGTCGTAGAAGGTCAGGGACCCGGGAATCTTCGCATCCCCGATGACCGGCTTGTCGACCGTCTGGGCGAAGCGGCGGATCACCTCGTTGTACGGAACGCCGTCGAACTGGAAGCGGACGGTGGCCTTGGGCTGCTTCTTCGCGGCGACCCCGGCGGGTTTCGTGGTCGGTTCGGCCTTGGCGTTGTTCCCGCTCTTCGCCTCGTCGCCGGCGCGGGCCTCCTTCGCGGGCTCTTCGGTCTTCTCAGCCCCGGGCTTCCCGTTCGCGGCGCGCGCAGCGGGGGCGTCGGCGTCGGGCGCTTCGTCGGCGGCCGCGGTGGTCGCGGACTCCTTCGTGGCGGCGGTGTCCTCCGCCGCAAGCAGGGGGCTCAACGCCAGCGCAACGACGATCCACGTCGCGAGGATGCCAAGGCGACTCATCATCTGCTCCTTGTGCAGGTACTGCCGGTCCATCATTACGACTCCCGCGAATCAGGGGATGGTGCGGTCCCGACCGCGGCGTCCGCGCCGTCGGCGGGGGAATGATCTTCTTTGAGATGCTCGGGAAGCTGCTCCGGTTTCAACGTTCGTTTTTCGGCGAGCGTCTGGCCGAGCTCGACGGCCCAGTAGTCCGGGCCCACGCGAACGATCACCCGGGAGGGCGAGGTCCGCGGCGGGCTGCCGTCGATCTTCATCCGGCGGTAGTCGATCGCCACGATCGTCCCGCCGAGCAGCTCCGCGCCGACCTTGTGGCGGCGCGTCTGGTTGGTCCGGGTGTTGAGCACGACGACCTCGGGGGTCCCGTTCCACTCGGTCAGGTCCACCACCTTGTAGCGGCTCTCCGGGGGCGCCGCCGGCGTCGCCTTGTTTTTCTGCTTCGTCCGGGCGACCTTGACCGGCTCGACGCGGATC
>CAYTQL010000117.1:0-8931 GCA_964439555.1 uncultured Planctomycetaceae bacterium
CGCTCGCTGCGTGAATCCCCCCGCCGCCAGGTTATTCAACAGGCCCACTGTCCCTGTTTATGCTATTTATCCGGGCGCAGAAAGAAGGCCCCGGGTCGGCTCACTACCGGGCCCGGGGCCTGTGGGGTTCTTCTGCGGGGGCGGCTCAGACGCCGGCCGGTTCCATCTGCTGGGCGGTGAGGTTCCGTCCGATCTCGCCGGGCTCGAAGACGTGGACCTTTCGCATGTCCAGGTGGAGCTGGACGTCGTGTCCGGCATCGAGGGTGCGGTCGGCGTCGACGCGGGCGACGATGTGCGGGTGCTTGTCGGTTCTGGCGTAGAGGTCCATCTTCTCGCCGAGCGGCTCGGTGACGGTCACGTGGACCGGGAGGATGTTCTCCTCGCCGGCGAAGCGTCCCTCGCCGTGGGTGTTCATCGCCTCGGGGCGTGCGCCGAGGACGACGTCCTTGCCCGCCCAGTCGCCGAGCTTGGCGGCGCAGGAGGGGGGCAGCTTGAGGCGGGTGGCGCCCTCGTTGAAGTAGAGCTCGCCGTCCTCGCCGACGAGCGAGCCTTCGAAGAAGTTCATCGGCGGGGTGCCCACGAACCCGGCCACGAAGCGGTTGATGGGGCTGTCGTAGACTTCGAGGGGCGAGCCGACCTGCTGGACGACCGCGTCCTTCATGACCACGATGCGGTCGCCGAGGGTCATCGCCTCTTCCTGGTCGTGGGTGACGTAGATCGTGGTGGTCTGGAGCGTGCGGTGGAGGCGTTTCAGTTCGGCGCGCATCTCGACGCGGAGCTTGGCGTCGAGGTTGCTCAGGGGCTCGTCGAAGAGGAACGCCTTGGGCTGCCGGACGATCGCCCGCCCGACGGCGACGCGCTGGCGCTGCCCGCCGGAGAGGGCTTTGGGCTTGCGTTCGAGCAACTCCTGGATGCCGAGGATCGTCGCGGCGTCGCGGACGCGGGTGTCGATCTCGTCCTTCTTGAAGCGGCGGAGCTTGAGGGCGAAGGCCATGTTCTTGTACACCGTCATGTGCGGATAGAGGGCGTAGTTCTGGAAGACCATGGCGATGTCGCGGTCCTTGGGGGGGACGTTGTTGACCACGCGATCGGCGATGGTGATCGTCCCGTCGGTGATCTCCTCGAGCCCGGCGACCATCCGCAGCGTGGTGCTCTTGCCGCACCCGGAGGGGCCTACGAGAACGATGAATTCCTCGTCGCGGATGTTGAGGTCCATCCTGTCCACGGCCAGGACATTGCCGGGAAAGATCTTCGTTACCTGATCAAGGACCACTTCGGCCATGGGGTGCGCCTCCAGAGAGTGTCATGGGTATCGACTCGCTATTGTAATCGGATGCCCGGACAGTTCAACCTCTCCGCGCGGGGAAAGTAACGGGGGGGAGGCGCGCGTTGACGCGAACCCACTGGCCATTGCGGCGGATTTCGAAGGTATCGGCCAGACCGCCAAAACCCCCGTAAAATCGCATCAAATCCCGATCTCCGCGGAGGCGGACCACGAAGCGGATCTCTTGGTCGAGCCAGTCTTCCAGCAAGGTCCGGGCATCGCCGCCGCGGTCGACGACCAGCACACCGAGGTGATTCGTGAGCCGAAAGACATGCCTGACGGCCTCGATGATGACGGGGTTCTGCCCGCGACAAAGCGGCTGTTCGTGACTGAACGGCTCCAGCAGAATCGGCACGGGATTCTTGCGCGACACGGAGGCGTACAACTCAACCACCCAGTAGCCGCTGACGAGCTGCCCGGTGCTGCCGTCGCGAACGGTGGCGAGGTAATCCATCTTCTTGGCCAGGGGCTTGGCCAGGTCGGACAGGTCGAGGATGATCGGCGTGTCCTTGTGGACCATCGGCAACCAGAGGTCGGGCAGGGCGGCCTTGATCTTCCCATCGAGACCGCTCGGGCGGTTGAGGTTGCTCTCCATGCGATCCAGACGGGAGAGGAATTTCGTTTGGCGGTCCGGCAGCTTGCGGGCCATCCCGGCGACGATGGGACGGCCCGCGCGAAGCAGTCCGACGAGGCCGTCGCGGAGGAACTTTTTCTGGGGCAGCGTCAAATCCGAGTTGATTGCGTGCAGGAATTCGTGGAGATTTGCCGATAGACGTTCCATCAACGCGTGCGTTCTTACCATAGCGCACCTCCCTGTGTCGCAACGAGTTACGGTTGTCTTGGACTACTCCGTTCATCGTCGCGCACAGGGTCTGCGCTCAAGTCGTTTCGGCTCTCGAAAACCGCCCCCGGAAAAACCTCTCAGTTTGAGGGCGATTGCACTTGACGGATCGCCCGAATCGGTTAGAATGGTGGCAATAGTTCAGCCGGTCGTCCGCATTTGCTCACCGCTCAAGTCTTGCCGACGATCCGGCCGACAGAAAGCCGGAGGAGATGCTCATGCTCATCAAAGTTAAACTCGCTGCGCTCACGTGCGTTCTGCTGCTCGCCGCGCCGGTCGGTCACGCCGAGATGCTCCTGGTCGACGGGAGTCTCTGGGACATCGTAATCACGGACCCGGTGGCGACCGGGGAGACGAACCTGGCCGCGTTCGACGTGATCGTCCGGATGGACGGAGCGACGCAAATGGCCAACACGTTCAGTGGTGACGGCATGGATGGGGCCGGTATGGTCGCGGAATTGGCCGGAGTCGGGTCGATGCAGCAGGAGTGGCGGTTTGGAGGATTTGTTCCGACGCCGACGCTGAACGAGTGGGATCAAGATCTGCCGGATGGCCGTGCGACCGACCTTGCCCCTGCTATCAACGACTCGTACTTTTATCTCGATGCCGGGGATGTTGCTTCCGGCGGCGACAATGATATTATAACGATTACGTCCCCGTTCGAAAATGAGGTGGGCCCTTCCGCGGAACCGCCTGCACCGACTGCACCGGGCGGCACCGCCTCGAATTTGGGCACGACCCTCGCCGGCGCCTTCTCTTGGAAGCCGGGCGAGGTCCCGGCCGGTCCGGACTGGATGCTGGCGCACATCGAGGTCGTTGACGGTTCGACCTTCACCTTCGACGCCCGCCTCGCGGACGCCGGCGGCAACGGCGAGACCCTCACCAACAGCGCGGTGATCGACTTGGGCGGCGCTCCCTCGACCAACCCGCCGACGGCGGCCATCACCGGCGATTACTACGCCGGCAACGGTCACGCCGCGGGCGATGGCGACTGGATCACTCGCGATCACAACCTCCGCGCCGGCGACCCGGACCCGTGGGCCTGGGAAGGCCCGGCCGACGGTCCGGCCCCCGACGACGCCACCGACTGGTGGATCGGCGACTGGTACCGCGAGGACGCCGCGAATGCCTGGCCGGACTGGAAGATCACCTTCGACGGGAGCGATTCCAGCGCCAACGACACCGGGCAGACGCTCAGCTACGCCTGGGAGATTCACGACGGGACCGCCTGGGTCTCCGTGAACACGCACAACGAGAACGGCTCCGACGACGTCCTGACGATGAACCTCGAGCAGATGCTGGTGGACCTCGGGCTCGCCGAGTACACGCAGTATGACATCCGCCTGACGGTGGACGACGGCGTGGACGGGACCGACTCGGCCGATGCGACCTTCACCACCCTGCCCGAGCCGGGCTCGATGGTGATCCTGCTGTCCGGCGGGGCGGTCGCCCTGTTCAGCCGTCGGCGTCGCCGCCGAAGCTGACCCCGGACGCACCGGGTCGCCCGCTCAAGCGACCCGAATGAGATGTGCCCTCCCAGGGGCCGACCTCTCCGGTCGGCTCCTGTTTTATTTGGTGGGCTCGCGTCGCGGGAACCGCTCTGAGGGGGGATGCGGAAACGAACGCCCCCTTGCCCGTCGGACCGGGCGTTCGGGGCTTCAGGGACCGGCCAGGGGGGGCTCTCAGCGGCTGCGGTAGACCCACTGCTCGTCCACGCCCATTTCGGTCACCAGCGCCCGGATCTCCCGGAAGAAGCGCTGACCGTCGCCGAAGTACCCGGCCGTGGCCTTGAGTGAAGGCATTCGCGCGGTCCAGAAGCGGTTGAACTGGTGCATGAACAGCTCGCGGACGTACTTGGCGGTCATGGACGCCAGCGCCACCGGGAGGTGATCATCGTCTCCGCGGACGCAGAAGTGCAGTTCCACGATGCGGTCTCCGTCGGTGATGCGGTAGGCGCTGAGCGTGTCGCGTTCGTCGAGGACGCGGAAGCCCCGGCCGGGGAGAAGCCGCTGGAGCGTCGGAAGGTACTGCCTCCGCCCGCCCTGGCGGTCGATGAAGATGCGGGACTCGCCGGGGGGGAGGAGCCTCCAGAGGTGCATGAGCAGCCGGCAGACCACGTCCAGGACCAGCCGGGACTTGTTGTTCGTCGCCCCCACGAGGCGGTTGAACTCCCCGGCGAGCACCGGCTCGGCGCGGAGGCCCAGGAAGCGCGTTCGGGCCCGGCGCATGTTGACGTTGAGGGAATTGCCCCACAGGGGCAGCTCGGCCGGGTCGATCACGTGCGGGACGCGCGCCTCGGTGAGGGGGTACCAGGGGTAGGCGGGCAGGCGTTCGGCGACGCGGGGGCAGAGCAGTTCGAGCAGTTCGGCGAGGTTCCGGGGGGCATGTCGGTCGCAGGCGAGCATCGCCAGTACGGCGCGTTCGAGGTGCTCGACGCCCGCGGCGGGGTTGTAGAGCTTCTTGGAATCGGCGATCGGCAACTGCCGGCGTTTGCGGGACGGTTTGCGAGAGACGGTCCCGGCCAGGAGGCGCCACATGTTCGTGTCCACCGCCTCGTCGGGCGCCTCGAAGGCGGTCGCGGCGACCACCAGGGGCCCGAGCACGGGCCCGAGCCCCGCCTCGTCGATTCCTGCAACCAAAGCCATCGCGGCGTGTCTTCCTCTTCCGAACTGAAACGCCGCCATTATACAGAACGCCCCGAGCAGACCAAGCCCGGCGCATTTCCGTTGCCCCGGCGACCGCGGCGCGGGAACATGCCCTCGCGCCCCGCGGCGCCTACACTGTTATGGATCTCCAACGAAAGGACAGCCTCATGCGTACCGCTCGCATTCTCGCCCTCGCCGCCCTGTGCCTCGCGATCGCCGCCCCCGCAGCCGCAGAGAAGGTCAAGCTCGAGCAGAAGTACCCGCCCGGAACCTACACGACCACGCTCAAACAGAGCGGTGACATGACCGTGATCGTCAACGCCGGGGGGCAGGAGCGGACCCAGGCCCAGAAGATGGAAATGCTGATGGTCTCGGAGATGGTCGTCTCCGAGCCGGACGACCAGGGCGTCCAGACCCTCAGCGTCTCCTACGAGCGCATCCGCCAGGTGATGCAGATGGCCGGGCAGAAGCTGATCTACGACTCCCAGAAGCCCGACGCGAGCCACCCGATGCTCGCCCAGAGCCTCAAGCCCCTGCTGGACGCCAAGCTGAAGATCACGCTGGGCAAGGACGGGGAGGTCAAGGAGGTCAAGGGCATGGAGGACCTCTGGGACAAGATGGTCCAGAAGAACCCCCGCATGGCGCCGATGGTCGAGAAGATGAAGGAACAGTTCGGCGACCGGATGATCAAGCAGCTCATCGGGCAGGCGAACAAGGTCCTCCCGGAGAAGCCCGTGGGCGTCGGGGACACATGGAAGAGCAAGATGGACGCGGCCGTGCCGGTGATCGGGACCATGAAGATCACGCAGAACTGCCGGTTGAAGGAGATCAGCAAGGTCGACGGGGCCGAGATCGCTCACATCGCGATCAAAGGCAAGGTCAAAAACAACGAGCCGACCCAGATGCAGGTCCAGGGCGTCAACATGACCGTTCAGTCGATGGACCTCGACCAGGAGGGCGCGATGCAGTTCAACGCCTCCTCCGGGATGCTCCAGGAGCAGTCGGTCCGGCAGAAGGGGACCATCAAGATGTCCATTCAGACCCCGCAGGGGCAGAACGTGACCACCCAGACCGAGATGGACACCGTTACGGACGTGAAGGTGGAGAAGAAGAAGTAGCCCGCGGGACGGCGGGCGATTGCGGCTTTCGGCGGCGATGCAGGCGGCGTCGGCGCTGCGACCTAGGCCGCGCCGACGCTCGCCTCGGCGGGCTGATCGGCCGTGACGGACGGGAGGGTCGCGATCGGGCGGCGCTGGGCGAAGCTTTCGCCGAGTTCGTGCCAGTGCTTCACGCGGTTCTCGCCGTGAGCCCAGCAGAGGTGCAGCAGCCGCCCGCCGGCGACGCACGGGAAGTCCACGATGCCCCGGGCGAAGTCCCGCAGTTCGACCCCGACGGATTCCAACTCGTCCAGGCAGCAGCGCATCCGGGCGGACAGATCGCCCAACTCGTCATTGAGGCGGGCGTCCGCTTCGGCGGCGTCGGCGGCTTCCTGGAGGTCCAGCATGCGGTGGTAATGATCCACCAGGTCGCCCACCACGCGCCGGATCAGCACCAGCGCCCGGTTCGCCGCGGCCGGGGTGAAAGTGTGCAGTCCGGTCGCCAGCGTCCCCTCGCCGTACATATCGAATGTCGGACCGGTCATCATCGTACTCCGCAGCGGATATCCACCGGTTGTGCCTCGCCGGAACTTACGCCCAAGATATTGACAGTGCTGCACTTGCGGCTTGCACCGCCATTGAGGAACCTATCGGTCAGGCATTTCTTCCGCTTGGACAATCGGAATACTCTGAAGTTTGCTTGAACCTAAACTCCCCGGCGCAGATTTCCCGCTCTCCGAAAGGTACGATCCGAACCGGCGGGAAGCTTGAGCCGTTCGCGCGGGCGGGCTAAGCTTCGGGCATGTTCGGCCTGTTGAATATCCACAAGCCGCCCGGGCCCACCAGTCACGACATCGTGGCGAGGGTCCGTCGCATGCTTCCCGGGAAGACGAAGGTCGGGCACGCCGGGACGCTCGACCCCTTCGCCGAGGGCGTGCTGGTGCTGTGCGTGGGCAAGGCGACGCGCTTGGCGGAGTACGTCCAGGGGCGAGCGAAGGCGTACCGCGCGGAGGTCACCCTCGGGGCGACGTCCGAGACGGACGACTCGCAGGGCGAGGTGGCGATCGTCGAGGACGTCACGCCTCCGCAGCGATCCGACATCGAGGCGGCGCTCGAGCGCTTCGTCGGGGAGATTCGCCAGGTTCCGCCTGCCCACTCGGCCGTTCACGTCGACGGCGAGCGGGCGTACCGCCTGGCGCGGCGGGGGCGGAAGGTGGACCTGCCCGCCCGGGGGGTGCAGGTCCACGGCATCGCCTTCGTCCGCTACGACTGGCCGCGGCTCACGATCGACGTGAACTGCGGGAGCGGGACGTACATCCGCTCGCTGGCGCGGGACATCGGCGAGGCGCTGGGCGTCGGGGGGCATTGCAGCGCTCTGACCCGGACGGCGGTGGGGGACTTCACGCTCGACCGCGCCCGTCCGATCGACGCGGTGGACCCCGGGCGGGACCTGCTTTCGCCCATTCGCGCCGTGACCCACCTCGCGCGGGTTCCCGTGGACGGCGGGGCGCTGCGGGCGATCTCGCAGGGCAAGCGGGTCCGCTGCGCCCCCCCGGCCGGGACGTCCCCGGGCGATACCGTCGCGGTCGTCAGCGCGGAAGGCGCGCTCGCCGCGGTGGCGAAGCTCGGCGCGGAGGGCACGCTCCGCCCGGAGAAGGTGTTCCTGGAGAGTTGAGGGTCCCGGTGGGGCTTGCCCGCGGGGGTCAGACAACGATTCCCGTGACCGCCCTGTCTCTGCGACCCGGAGCGTCCGGTCAGTTCATGTCGCTTGCGCCGAACAGCGAGAGGCGTCCGGAGCGGACGCGGAATTCGGGGATTCCCTCCGGCCAGAGCATGAACATCAGGGCGAATTCGTCGTCCCCGTCGGTGCGGTGGAGGCGGAAGGTCACGGCGGTGTACCAGCGAGGCCACTTGCGGGTGAGTGTGACGCTGGTGGCGAGGTTCTCTTTGCCGTCGAAGTCGAAGTCGAACTGCTCGTAGGCGCTGATGCGGTACTTGGGATTGATCTGGTACGACGCGCCGATCGTGCCCACGGAGGCGTCGAGGAGGCGAATCTGTCGCCACCCGAGGTAGTATTTCAGGCGGGGCGTGCGGACGACGCTGAGCCCCAGGCTGGTGCGGGCGAACTGGTCGGAGTCCACGTCGTAGTTCGTCTCCGCGAGGAAGCTGGTGCCCGCGGAGATGTTCCACAGGTACTCGGCGTTGATGTGGTTCCGTCCGATGCTGTGTTCCGGCTGGTACCAGAAGAACCGACCGTCGGCCGGCTGGGGGTCCTCGCCGTTGTCGTAGAAGCCCGCCTCGAGGTTGAAGCGCATCCAGTCGACGCTTCGCATATCGCCCGGGGCGCCGCGCTTGGTCTGGAGGCGCTGGCGCAGGCCGATGACCGTTCCGTTGATCCGCCGGATGCGCTCGACCTCCGGGTCCAGCGGGTAGAGTTCGTCCGGGGTGACCCCGCCGTGATCGGACCAGAAGGCGGTGACCTCGGGCGTGACGATGTGGCGGAGGCGGTGGACGTCCCAGAGGCGCGAGTGGGCGTCGTTGTTGACGTGCCAGAAGCTCATCTGCGCCGAGATCCCGGTCATGCCCCAGAGGCGGCAGAGGCTCTCGCGGTCGATCGACTCCTCCCAGCGCGTCGCCCGCCCGGCCGCGAAGGGCAGCAGGTTGACCGGGCCGAGGTGCACCGGGCGGGTCACCTCCTGGCGCGTATCGGCGCGGAAGAAGCAGCCGCTGTCCTCCTGGCGCTTACGGAAGTTGGGCGGGTCCCACTCGTGGGCGCCGATGCGGTTCTCGCTGAAGAGCGTGAACTCGCCGGGCAGGGGTTCGCCGACCAGGAAGCCGCTGAACTGCGGGAGCGACTCGTCCTGCTCCAGGAAGCGGTTGATCTTCTGCTTGATCAGCCCGGTGACCGCCCAGTTGTCCTCCTGCTTGCGCGCGTAGATCAGCGTCTCCTGCGGCTTGCCGGAGCGGAACTCGTCGGGGAAGTATTCCTCGAGGAAGTTGCGGTCGCAGAGGTAGCTCAACTCG
>CAYTQL010000118.1:0-8847 GCA_964439555.1 uncultured Planctomycetaceae bacterium
TTTTTCTCGCCGGGATCATCCAGGGCTCCAAGGTCGAGGCGGAGATTCACGCCCAGGACTGGCGCTCGCCGATCAAGGCCGCCCTCGCCCGCCACTGCCCTTCCGCCGAGGTCTACTGCCACTACACCGAGCACCCGACCTCGATCACCTACGAGCTGCCTGAAATCCGCCGCACGCTCGCCGACGGGATCGAACGCGCCGGGCGCTGCGATCTGCTCATCGCCTACCTCCCCTCCGCCTCGATGGGCGCCGCCATCGAGATGCACGCCGCCCACAACAACGACGCCGCCGTGCTGAGCATCACCCCCATGACCGCCAACTGGGTCATCCGCGCCTACAGCGATTACATCTTCCCGGACCTGGCGACATTCGAAGCCTTCCTCGACTCCGACGCCGGGCGGGCGTTCCTGGACCGGCGCGGCGGGCAAACTTCCGGACCCTCCGCCTCGTAGGAACACCCATGACGCACCTTCTTCAGTGCACACCGCAGCACCTTGCGCGGACGCTCTCGGCGATGGGCTGCCCCGAATACCGCGCCCGCCAGGTCCGCCAATGGGTCTGGGAGAAGCGCGTAACCGACTTCGACGGGATGACGAACCTCCCGGCCGACCTGCGCGAGCGGCTGGCCGAAGAGATGACCGTCCTGAGCGGCGAGGTCCTGCGGGAATTCCGCAGCCGGGACGGGACGCGGAAACTGCTGATCGGCTTCCCGGACGGCGCGACCAGCGAGTGCGTGCTGATTCCCGCGCGCAAGCGGGCGACCGCATGCGTCTCGTCCCAGGTGGGCTGTCCGATCGGCTGCCGGTTCTGCGCCTCCGGCGCGGAGGGCTTCGAGCGGGACCTCACCGCCGGGGAGATCGTCGAGCAGGTCTTTCACCTCGAACGGATTGGCCGGCGACGGATCACGAACGTAGTCTTCATGGGCGCCGGCGAACCGCTGGCCAATTACGAGCAGACCCTCGCCGCGGTGCGGGCGCTGATCGACCCCGACCGCGGCGCCCTCAGCGCCCGCCACGTGACGGTCTCCACCGTGGGCATTCCCGGGGCGATCCGACGCCTGGCCGGCGAGGACCTGCCGATTACGCTGGCAATCTCCCTCCACGCGCCCCACGACGCCCTCCGCCGCGAGGTGCTGGGCCCCGAGGCGGCGAGGCATCCCATCGCGAGCATCCTCTCGGCCGCGAGGACCTTCTACGCCGCCCGGAAACGGGAGATCACCCTGGAATACGTATTGATCGCCGGGCTCAACGACAGCAACGTCTGCGCCGACGCCCTGGCGAAGCTCACCGAGTCCCTGCGTTGTAACGTGAACCTCATCGGGTACAATGCCGCCGGCGCGCCGGGCTTCGAAGCGCCGCCGGAGGCGCGCATCGAAGCCTTTGCGGAACGTCTCCAGCGTCGCGGCGTTAATGTGCATAGACGTCGCTCCAGGGGACAGGACGCCGATGCGGCATGCGGACAACTCCGCCGGCGCGTCCGGCAGAGCGAGGAGTAGCGCCATTCCCACCAGGAAGAAATCCCAACGCCCCGCCAAGCAGCCCACCAAGGACACCCGCTGGGCCCGCGAGGACGAGGACGTCAAGCTGATGCTCCGGTTCAAGGAAGGCGAGACGGCCGCGTTCGAGGAACTCGTCCGCCGCAACACCCACAAGGTCCACGCCCTGGTCTACCGCTTCCTCGGCGACCCCTCCCAGGTCGAGGACCTCACCCAGGAAGCCTTCCTTCGCGTTTTCCGGACCGCCCCCCGCTACCAGCCGACGGCGAAGTTCAGCACCTGGCTGTACCGGATCGTGGCGAACCTCTGCTTCAACGTCCTCCGCTCCCGCAAGAAGAGGCGCGCGATCCAACTCGACGCCATGGGCTCCGAGGAGGGGGAGAGCTACTCCCGCGACGTCCCCGACGAACGCCTCGAGCCCCCGGGCAGCGGGCTCGACGCCGACGAACTCAAGGACCAGATCGCCGAGGCGATCGAGGAACTGCCCGAAAACCAGAAAATCGCGATCATCCTCAACAAGTACGAGCACAAGAGCTACGAGGAGATCGCCGGCATCCTCAACCTCTCCACCATGGCCGTCAAAAGCCTCCTCTCCCGCGCCCGCGGAAACCTGCGAACCATGCTGGGGCAATACCTGAAGCCGAAATAGCCCGGGTTCGAATCACCACTCCCGGATTGCGGATCGGCGCAAGCCGCGTGCACTCGCTGCAAGCGCTGCGCTCGCGTTCTTTGTGCAGGTCGGCGGCGCGCTGCACGGCAGCTTTTGCCGCCGTATCTTCTTCTCTCCTCGCTCCCCCCCCCGCTCTGTTTGCCGGCAGATTTCCCGCCGGGACGTTTGCTTGCACAATTCCCCCTTGACACGCGAACTTTTTGTGCATTTCGTAGAAACCTTTCTCCACGGAGGGGATTCATTATGAGGATCGCCCGGGTTCGGGCGTCCGATTGAGCCTGTCACGTCGTCGGCGAGGGTCGCATTTTTCTAGGCAAAACCGACGCAGATCGCCGACGGACGGGTTACAGGTATGGGATGATCGACGACCATGCACGGCACACTGGGACAGCACGATTTCGAGGCCCTCTCGGCCTGGCTCGACGGCGAGCTTGACGGCGACGCCGCGGACGAGGTCGAGCGCCTTGTGGCGTCCGACCCGGACTGGAAACAGGCCGCGGTCGAGCTGAAGTCCCTGGATGCCGCACTGGGCTCGACCCCGACGCCTCCGGCGCCCCCCGCCGACCTGACCGAACGCATCCTCCGCACGGTCCGCCTGCACGAAGACCTCCCGGCCTACCTGGACGGGGAACTCGACGCGGACCGCCGCGGTGATCTCGAGACGGCCATCCGGGCCGACGCCGACCTGGCCCGCGAGGCCGCCGAACTGGCGGCGCTGGACGAGGTCCTGGACGCCTGGGGCGCCCCCCGCGCCCCGGACGCCCTGGCCGAGAAGGTCATCGCCTATGTCCGCGTGCATGACGACCTGGTCGCCTACGCCGACGGCGAACTGGACGGACGCCGCGCCGCGGAGGTCGCCGCCGCGATCGAATCCGACCGGCGCATCGCCGACGCCTATGCTGAACTCAAAGCGCTCGACGGCGCCCTGGACGACTGGGACGTCCCCGCCCCGGCGGCGGACCTGCCCGAGCGGATCCTCGCCGGCGTCTCCCGCCGGCATCGGCGCCAGAAGGTCCTCCGCTTCGTGCGATATCTTCCGCCGGCGACCGCCGCGGCGGCGGCGATCGCGATTTTGGCGGTTTCGATCGCCCTCCACGGGCCCGCGACCGCACCCGAGACGCCGACTGGCGGACCCGAGGTCAGCAAAGTGCTCCAGGACATCCCCGCCGATCAGCGGGCGGACGTGGAGACGTTCGCGTCCCGCAACGTCGATTTCCTGGAGAAGATGGACGCCCTGGAGGTCCTCGCCTCGAACGACGACCTGCTGGACTCCGAAACGCTCGCCGCACTGGACACTTTGGAACGAGGTTCCTGACGATGCCTGCCGCACTGAGGAACATCCTGCTTGCCGCCCTGGCCCTCGCGGCCGCCGCAACGGGCGTTCGCGCCGACGGGGAGACCCCCGAGCCCAAGGACGCCGGCGAACTGCGGCGCGCCCCGGTGGGAACCATCGCCCGGCAGTTGGAGTTCAAATTCCGCCTGCTCCGCCTGCACGGCGGGGGCTCGCTGACCGCCTCGCTGGATCATGCTGAGGAGGAATGGCGCAGCCTTTCGCCCGATCAGCGCGAGCTGTTCCGCCGCAAGACCCTGGCCTACCTCCGGAAGAACCCGGAGGACCGCCGGAAGCTCCTGAAGATGTACCGCGAGTTTCTGGACCTCAACAAAGCCCGTCGCCGCACGATGGTCAACCGGGCCCGCTGGCTGGAGGTCGTGGTCAAGAGCCTCACCCCCGAGCAGCGCAAGGAGCTGCTGGAGCTGTCCGCCAAGGAGCGGGCGGCGGCACTGCTGGAGCGGAAGAACGAGCTGATCCGCGCCGGAAAGCTCAAGATCGACGACCCGACCACCCACCGGGCCGATGAGAAAGAAGGCGCCGACAAATTGACTCAGCCTGCGTCTGAATGATTTCAAGCGCAGGTACCCGCCCCGGTTACCCGCAACCGGGGCTTTTCTTTTGCGCTTGGACCCCGGCGAGCTCGCCGGTCCGCTCGCCTCGCCCCGCCCCCGCGACCCCGCGGCTCAGACCCCGTACTTCGCAACGACGAATCCGCCGATCAGCAGCGCCGCGAACAGCAGCGCCAGCCAGTTGAAGTACTTCTCGATGAACGGCGTGATCCGCGGACCGAACGCCCGCATCAGCCCCGCGACCAGGAAGAATCGCGCCGACCGCGAGACCACCGACGCCACGAGGAACACCGCGAAGAAGACCCACACGTTCGCCACGGCCGCTCCGGTCCCGAACACCCCGGCCGTGATGGTAATCACCTTGAAGGGGATCGGCGTGAACCCCGCCGTGAAGACGATCCAGAAGTTGTACTGCTCGTAGAGGCGGCTGACCCGCCGGTACACCTCCGGCGTGAAGCCCGGGACGTAGTCGAAGAAAAGCCGGTCCACCCCCGCCTCCCACGCCAGGGCGCCCAGCAGGAACCCCGCCACCGCGCCGAGCACGCTCGCCAGCGAGCAGATCGTCGCATAGCGGAACCACCGCCGCCGATTGCCCAACACCAGGGGCATCAGCAGTACGTCCGGGGGGATCGGGAAGAAACTGCTCTCGGCGAAGCTCAGGCAGAACAGCGCCACCGCCGCGCTGGGCCGATACGCCCAGCCCAGCACCCAGTCGTACATCCGCCGGTGCACGTGCCACCACGAAACCGCCACCGCCGCGCCGAGCCGGGCGCCGCAATGGTCGCAGAACGCCGCGTCCGGCTCGACCTCCATGCTGCAGCGCCCGCAGCGTTGCGGCTCGGGCGGAACGGAACTGGCGGCAGGGTCGCTCATGGGCCCGGAAGCGTAGACGTTCCGGCCGCGGGTGTAAAGCGGCAAAGCGGCATGCTGCCGGGCCCCCGCGATGGCACTCGCCTGTTGCCGTTCCCGCGACGCCCGGCTACAACGGACCGGCCAAGCCACAAGGAGACTTCATGGAACGTACGTTGATTCTGCTCAAGCCGGACGCCGTGCAGCGCGGGCTCGTGGGGGAGCTGCTCGCCCGATTCGAGCGCAAGGGGCTCAAGATCGCCGCCCTCAAGCTCCTCCAGGTCGATGAGCCCACCGCCCGCGAACTCTACTCCGTCCACGAAGGCCGGGACTTCTACGAGCCGCTGGTGACCTTCATCACCGCGGCGCCGCTCGTGGCGATGGTGCTGGAGGGCAACGAGGCGATCGCCGTCTGCCGCGGAATGATGGGCGCGACCTTCGGCCCCGACGCCCAGCCGGGCACGATCCGCGGCGACTTCGGCCTCTCGCGACGCTACAACCTCGTCCACGGCAGCGATTCGCCCGAATCCGCCGCTCGCGAGATTGCCATCTTCTTCGGCGAAGACGAACTGCTCGACTACCCACTTCAGACCGTGTCCTGGGTCTACGCCATGCTGGACGGCAAACGGATCTGACGCTGCGGCGTCCGCCGAGGCGCCGCCTCGCCGCCCGGGCCCGGCCGTTCCGGCGTTTCGTGTTGCCGTAACCGAGAACCGAATGCTGCCGCATCCATGACCTACGTCCTCTACATCGTGATCGGCGTGCTGTGCCTGGGCCTGTTCTGGTGGCTCTGGCGCGACCTGCGCCGCGCGAAGCGGGAGCAGGAAGCCCGGGAACGCCGTCTCCGCGACACCTACAACTGGGACAGGGCCCGGCAGACGCCCGAGGAACCGCCGGACGCCGAGGCGCCCCGCGAGCGCTGAAGGTCCGGGCCCGCTTCCTCCCCTTCATCCTGCGACAGAACAGACAGAATGGACGCCCAAAAGCGAATCGAACAGCTCCGCGAGGAGATCCGCCGGCACGACTGGTTGTACTACGTCGAGGCGAAGCCGGAGATCTTCGATCGCGAATACGACGCCCTGATGGACCGGCTCAAGGCCCTCGAGGCCGAGCACCCCGAGCTGATCACGCCGGACTCGCCCACCCAGCGGGTCGGCGGGGAGCCGATCGAGGGCTTCGAGACGGTCGAGCACGCCGTGGAGATGCTCTCGATCGACAACACCTACAACGCCGACGAGCTGAGCGAGTTCGACGCCCGCGTCCGCCGCGGACTCGGCGACGAACGCTACCACTACATCGTGGACCCGAAGATCGATGGCGTGGCCGCATCGCTGCGGTACGAAGACGGGCGCCTCGCCGTCGCCGCCACGCGCGGCGACGGACGCCGCGGAGACGACATCACGCAGAACGCCCGGACCATCGGGAGCATCCCGTTGGCCCTTCGCGACGACGGGCATCCGGCGGTGCTCGAGGTCCGCGGGGAAATCTACTGGCCGCGGTCCGCCTTCGCCGCCCACAACGCCTGGCGCGTCGAGCAGGGCATGGAACCCTTCGCCAACCCGCGTAACGGGGCGGCCGGAACGCTCAAGAGCCTGGACCCCAGGGTCGTCGCGCAGCGCCGCCTGGCGTTCCTGGTCCACGGGTTCGGGGCGACGAGCGAGACCCCGGCCGGGCGGGCCTCCGCACTGATCGAGCGCATCAAGGAATGGGGCCTGCCGGTCAGCCCGTTCACGAAGGTCTGCGACGACATCGACGCCGTCTGGGCGGCCGTGCAGGACTGGAACGCCCGACGCACCCGCGCCGAGTACGAGACCGACGGTGTGGTGGTGAAGATCGACGAACTGGACCTCCGCGAACGCCTCGGCGCCACCAGCAAGTACCCTCGCTGGGCGATCGCCTACAAGTACGAGGCCGAGCAGGCGTCGACCGTCCTGCGGGCGATCTCGCTGAACGTCGGGCGCACCGGCGTCATTACCCCGGCCGCCCATTTCGACCCGGTGCAGCTCTCGGGCACCACCGTCACCAGCGCCTCGCTGCACAACTGGGACCAGGTGGAGCGCCTGGACGTCCGCGTCGGCGACACCGTCGTGGTCGAAAAGGCCGGGGAAATCATCCCCCAGGTCGTCCGCGTCGAGCACCACAAGCGCCCCGAGGGCATCCGCGACGAGTCCCACAAGACCACCCCGCCGACCGCCTGCCCCTCCTGCGGCGGCCGGGCGGTCCGCGACCCCGGCGGCGTCTACCTCCGCTGCATCAATCCCGAGTGCCCGGCGCAGTTCCGCGAGCGGCTGATCTTCTTCGCCGGACGCGAGCAGATGGACATCGACGGGCTCGGGCCCGCGGTGATCGACAGCCTCATCGACGCAGGGCTCGTGGAACACCTGGCCGATCTCTACCGGCTCAAGCGAGAGGAGCTGATCGGTCTGGAACTCGGACGACACACGCGGGACGACGGGAAGGTGATCGTCCAGACGCTCCAGGAGACCTCCGCCGAGAACCTCCTCGCCGCGATCGAGCAGAGCAGGACCCGCGGGCTGACCCGCGTACTCAGGGCTTTGGGCATCCGCCACGTCGGCGGGCGCGTCGCCGAGGTGCTCGCCCGGCAGTACGGGGACATCGACGCGCTCATGGTCGCGGACGCCGAAGAACTTGCCGAAATCAACGAGATCGGACCCGTCATCGCCGAGAGCGTGGCGACCTTCTTCCGCAGCAACGCCGGCGTCGAAGTCGTCCGCGAGCTCCGCGAGGTCGGCGTGGACCTGACCGCGGAGAAGCCGCCCGCCGACGAGGGCGAAGGCCCCCTCGCCGGGCAGAGCGTGGTGGTCACCGGCACGCTGGAAAGCTTCAGCCGCAAGGAAGCCCAGGAAGCGATCGCCGCGGCCGGGGGCAAGCCGACCTCCAGCGTCTCGAAGTCCACCGCTTTCCTCGTGGCCGGGGAAAACGCCGGAAGCAAGCTCGACAAGGCCCGCACCCTCGGCGTGGAGATCATCGACGAAGCCGAATTCCGCCGCCGGCTGGGGAAGTAGGTTCCGAAAATCGGCGGTTCCTTGACTCGCAACGACTTGCGACACGGCGACCCGGGCGTTCCGGGCCGCTCTCGGCCATGGCGCGACTTCGCTGTCCGTTCAGCGTGTTACGAGCCGGTGCTGCGGTAATGCCTCACGCCGAAGCGCCAGACTTGCAGGCTCACGGCCAGGAAGACCACGCCCAGCGTCGGGGCGAGGTTGTTCGCCGCCTGCCGCATGAACCACCACCCATAGAGGTCCACCGGGCGGAGCAGATCGTAGGCGATGTTCGAAGACCCCGTCGGGGCTTGCGAGGTCCACGATCAACCGCCGCTCCGGGCTCACGCGGTTGCGGCGATCAGCCCCCTCGGCCGTCACATGTATTTTCAATGCACGGCGGAGACGTGATTGGCATTCGCCGGACCGGTCGCGCTGCAAACCGCGATGCCCCCGAGGCTCAACTCCAGACGATCCCGCTGCCGCCCTTGCGGACCTTGCCGAGGACCCAGCACCGCTCGCCCATGCGGCGCAGGCGCGCCATGATCGCGTCGGCGAAGCTCGGGGCCGCGATCATCACGAAGCCGACGCCCATGTTGAACACCCGGAGCATCTCGAGCCGGTCCACCGGTCCCTTGCGGGCGATGAGCTTGAAGATCGGCGGGGCCTCCCAACTGTCTCGCTTGATCTTCACGCTCAACCCCTCGGGCAGGATGACTTCCAGACCGAGCTCGTCCGCCTTGCGGCGCGCGTTCTCTATCTCCCGCAGCACGGCCTCGCGAAAACCGGCTTTATCGGCCGGGCGGTATCCCCAGACGGAGCTTACTATGCGCACGGGGTTGAGGTTCACCCCGAGTTCCCTGACGAGCTCCAGGAAGTCGGGCAGCTCGCCGATATTCTCCTCCATGATGTCGTAGTCTACGCTTATG
>CAYTQL010000119.1:0-1049 GCA_964439555.1 uncultured Planctomycetaceae bacterium
TACGAGGGCACCGAGCGGATGGTCGAGGAGAACCGCGATACGCTCGAGCGGCGCGCCCAGGCGCTGATCCAGTACGAGACGCTCAGCGCCGACGAGGTCCAGCAGATCATCGACGGCAAGACGCTCGACAAGCCCACCGTCGACGACCTGCTCGACCTGGAGCAGGCCAAGGACGAGAAAGACGGGCGTAAGCCGGTTACCGAAAGCCCGCCGGTCCCGGACACCGGCCCCGGCGCCCTGCCCGAACCGGGCTGAAGACAACCAGCGACCGGCCCCGGCGCCGCGGGGCTCACAGAGAAAGCCGGCCCGCACGCCGGCTTTGCGCAGGACTCATCGGTCCCGGCGTCGCCTGCGGCGCATCAGGATGCCCCCGGACGCCAGGAGAAGCAGCGTTGTGCCGGGCTCCGGCGTCGCGTACCAGAACGTCGTGGCTCCGAAGGCCCCGCCGTAGGTGCGGTTGTAGTTCTCGATTTCGACCTTCAGCCCGTCCGTGAACGGTACGGGGTCGGTCAGAAGCCAGCGGTATTGGGCGGCGTGGGCGTAGTCGGTCCCGCCGCCGCCCAGTTCCGGGATGTTCATTCGGAGCAGCCCGTTTCCGACAAGCACATTCTGTATCAGGATTCGTCCCGGTCCGCCATCCGACGCACCTCGGCCACCACGGCGTCGGCCATCTCCGCGGCGGGGACGGTGCGGAGCTTCTCGCCCCTACGGTAGAGGATCGCCTTACCCGCGCCCGCACAGATCGCCACGTCGGCCGAGTCCGCCTCGCCCGGCCCGTTGACCACGCAGCCCATAATCGCCACCGTCAGTGGGACGCGTACGTCACGAAGGCGTTCGCGGACCTCCGCGACGACCGGGCCCACATCGGTCTGGAGTCGTCCGCAGGTGGGGCAGGCGACCAGCTCCACCCCGAGACGCTCCCGCAACCGCAGGGCGTAGAGCAGTTCCAGGGCGGTCTCCACTTCCGGGACCGGGTCGCCGGCGAAGCTGATCCGCAGCGTCTCGCCGATGCCCTCGCAGAGCAGCGTGCCCAGCGCCGCGGACGAGCG
>CAYTQL010000119.1:1059-8813 GCA_964439555.1 uncultured Planctomycetaceae bacterium
GGCGTGGGTGACGCCGAGGTGCAGCGGGTAGTCACAGCGACGGGCGATCTCGCGGTTGACCGCTACGCAGGTCACCGCGTCGTGCGACTTGGCCGAGAGGACCAGGTCCGCGAAGCCCGCCTCCTCGAAGATCGCCAGGGAGTCCGCGAGTTTTTCGACCATCAGCTCGGCCAGGGGGCGGCGCATCTGCGCGGTGCGGGCGGGCCCGGTGCGGTCCACCACGGAGCCCTCGTTGACGCCCACGCGGACGGCGACCCCGGCGGCGCCCGCGGCGTCGATGACGCGGCGGACCTGTTCGCGGTCGGCGATGTTGCCCGGGTTCAGGCGGATCTTGGCGACCCCGGCGGCGATCGCCTCCAGCGCCCGGTCGAAATGAAAGTGCACGTCCGCGGCGATGGGCACGGGCGCGGCGCCCACGATCCGCTCCAGCACGGCCGTGTCGGCCGGGGTGGGCACCGCCACGCGGACGAGGTCGGCGCCCGCCTCGGCGAGGCGGCGGACCTGCGCGATCGTCGCGTCCGCGTCGGCGGTCGGGGTGTGGGTCATGCTCTGGACGCTGATCGGCGCATCACCGCCGATAGTCAGCGGGCCGACGCGGACCGGGCGGCTCCGGCGGCGTTGAATCTCGGGAAGGTTCATGCCCCCCAGCGTACTTTCCGGACGCGCCGGGGTAAACGCGAAGCGCCGGGGGCCGCTCTCCGCGTGTGCCTCCTTTTTCGCGGCGTTGATGCATTCGGAGCCGTGCAGCTATAATCGCGGCCTTTGCGGCGGAGCCGTTGCGGGGACCGCCGCGGGAACCTGCGGATGAGACGTTCATTGAGCTCAAATTCCCCGGGCGACGAGGGCGAGATCACCTTCGCCGACGACCTGGCCGCGTCCCTGTTCAAGGGACGGCTCGGGGTGCTGCGCGACCCGGACGCCGCGGGCTGGGAGCGGATGAAGCAAAACCCGTCGCGGACCGTCTGGCGGGGGGAGTTGGCGGGTAAACGTCTGTATCTCAAGCAGTTCCATGCCCGCACGCCGCTGCGTCGCCTCCAGCGCCGTCTCGGTCGCTGCGACGGGCGGAAGGAACTGCGCCTCGCGCGGCGTCTGGGCGAGGGGGGCGTGGCGACCGCGGCGATCCTGGCGTGCGGGTGCGGGGAGCCGGGCTGGTCGCTCAGCGAGGAGGTCGCCCCCGCGACGCCCGCCGACGAGTGGCACGCCGAGCGCCAAGCGGCCGGGGCGTGGCGGGAGGTCCGCAGCGTGCTGCGCTCCACGGCGGGGCTGGTCGCCCGGATGCACGCGGCCGGGGTGATTCACGAGGACCTTCACTGCGGGAACATCCTCCTGCGAACGGACCGCAGACCGCCGCGCCCGGTGCTGATGGACCTGCACCGCGGTCGGCGTCGCGGGCGCCTCAGCCGCCGCCTGCGGGCGAAGAACCTCGCCCAGCTCCACCATGATCGGGCGCACCTGACCACCCGCACGCAGCGCCTGCGGTTTCTCAAGCATTACCTGGAGGCTTCCGGGGCCCGCGGGAGCCTGCGGGCGTGGGCGTGGATGGTGGCGGACTTCGCCCGCCGGCACGCCCGCCGGCAGTACCGGCAGCGGGACCGCCGCATCCGGGGCGATAACCGTTACTTCCGCCGCATCGAACTGCCCGGCGGCTGGCGGGGGCAGGTGATCCTGGCGTCCAAGCGCCGCTGCGAGCACAGTCCGGCGTCGGGGCAGACCTTCACGCCGCAGGAGTGGGTCGAGGCGCTCGCCGAGCCGCTGGCGTTGCTCGGGGACGCTGACGAGGTCCGCAAGGACTCGCCCAGCGGACAGGTGCTTCGACGTCGGTTGACCGTGGGCGGGCGCGAGCTGGATGTGTTCATCAAGCGACCGCAGCGGACCAGCCGGGTCAAGAGGCTGCTGGACTGCCTCCGCCCGTCCCGCCCGGTGCGGGCCTTCCGCCTCGGGCACATGCTCCTCGCCCGGCGCGTGCCCACCGCGCTGCCGCTGGCGGCGCTGGAGCTGCGGCGCGGGCCCGTTCTCCGCGAAAGTCTGCTGATCACCGAGACCGTCGATGCCGAGCGCCTGGACAACTTCCTCCAGCGCCACCTCGCCCCGCCCGGGGCGGGGGAGGCGGACCTCGGGCCCCAGCAGCAGTGGGACCTCGCCCGACGCGTCCTCGCCGAGATGGGCCGGCTGACGCGCCGCCTGCACGAACTGGGCTTCTCCCACCGCGACCTGAAGGCGACGAACATGCTGGTTCGCTGGTCTCCCCCGGACGATCCGCAGATCGTGCTGATCGACCTCGACGGGCTTCGACGCTACCCGGTGGTGACCACGAAGCGACGGTTCCAGGCGCTGATGCGCCTGAACGTCTCGCTGCTCAAGTGCCCGGCCGTCAATCATGCCGGACAGTTGCGGATGCTGCTGGGCTACCTGCGGCGTCCGGGCAGCGGGCGGGTGCAGTTCAAGCCATACTGGCGGCTGCTGGAGGAGTGGTCGGCTCGGAAGCTGGACGACCAGATCCGCTCGCGCCGCCGCAAGCAGCGCCGGACGCGGAGGACGACATGATCGCCCCGCCGCCCCCCAGGCGTGCGTTGATCGTCAAGCCCAGCGCCCTCGGCGACGTGGTCACCGCGCTGCCGGTGCTCCGCGGGCTGCGGCGGAGCGCCCCGGAATCGCGGATCGACTGGCTGATCGCCGAGCCGCTCGCGCCGCTGCTGAAGACGCAGACGGGGCTCGACGAGGCGGTGATCTTCGAGCGGAAACGGCTGGGGCGGGCGTGGCGAAGTCCCTCGGCCGCGGGGGCCCTGGGGCGGCTGGTGCGGCGGTTGCGCTCGGCAAAGTATGATTGGGTCCTGGACCTCCAGGGACTGCTGCGCAGCGGGTTGCTGACCCGCGCGACCGGCGCGCCGCTGCGGGCGGGTTTCGCCGACGCCCGCGAGGGCGCCCCGGCCTTCTACACCCGCCGGATTGCCCCGCGGCCCCCGCACACGGTGGACCGGAACATCGCTCTCGCCCGGGCGCTGGGCATCGACGCCCGCCCGGAGGACCTCCGGTTGGAAGTCCCTCCCGATGCGGCCGGGGCGGTCCGGACGATGCTCGCCGAGCGCGGCGTCGCCGGCGGGTATGTCGCGGCCGTGCCGCCGACGACGTGGACCACCAAGCTCTATCCCGCGCGTCACTGGCGAGCGGTGATCGACCGACTGGCCGCCCGGCGTCCGGTCGTCCTGGCCGGGGCGCCGACGGCGACCGAACGCGCGCTCTGCGCCGCGGCGAGCGAGGGCGTGGACGGCGCCTTCGACCTCTCCGGGCAGACCTCGCTTCCGGAACTGGTCGCCCTGCTCGCCGGCGCGTCGGTGGTGCTCTGCTGCGACTCGGCCGCGAAATTCATCGCCCAGGCCGTCGGGACCCCGCCGGTGGTGCTGATCGGGCCCACGCGCCCGGAACGGACCGGCCCGTACGCTCGCGCCGCTGCGCCGGGGGTGGCGGTGGTCGCCGAGGTCCCGTGCACCGGGTGCCTCCGCAAGCGATGTCCGCACGTTACGTGCATGGAATCGATCGAGCCCGGGCGCGTCGTCGCCGCGACCGAGCGGGTGCTGGAGGCGACATGCCGCTGATCCGCACGGCGAAATTCCTGCTCGGCCGGGCGGAGCGGTTTTTCATTTACCGCGTGTTGAGCCTGAACGACACCCCGCACCGGATCGCCCTGGGCGTGGCGATCGGCATCTTTTTCACGTGGACGCCGACGATCGGCTTCCAGATGGTGCTCACCCTGGCGTTCTCCTGGCTGTTGGGGGCGAACAAGTTCGTCGGCATCCCCTTCGTGTGGATTTCCAACCCCGTCACCTTCCTGCCGATCTACGGGCCGAATTACCTCGTCGGTTGCTGGCTGACCGGGAGCGACTTCGCCGGCTTCCGCGCCCTGCGGGAGGCGATGACCTTCTCCGGCGGATGGTGGGGGGCGGTGAAGGCCTTCTGGCCGGCGACGGTGCAGATTTTCTGGGAACTGTGGCTGGGGAGCCTGCTGGTCGCCATGCTGATGGGACTGCTGAGCTACTTCGCAATCCGCCGGGCGGTGGTGGTCTTCCGCAGACGCCACCACGCCAGACACCCCCGCGCCGCCGAGCCCGAGGAACCCGTCGAGCCGAAGGACGCCGCGCCGTGACCTACGGCTGCGGCGGCTGTATCGTCGCTTGGCCCGGGCCGAATTGTCGGCGGGCGCGTGCCGGGGAACGAGATCGGTCGGCGGCGAGTCGCCGAACGGCAAAACGATGACAGATCACCGCCGCGCCGGGGCGGTTACTTCAGCTCGCCGTAGAGTTTGGCGCTCTTGGTCAGGATCGGCTCGCCGTTGTGCGTTCCGCGCCAGAAACCGGCGATCTTCCCGCCGCGGACGATGCCCTGGACGGTGAAGACGTACGCGCCGGCCTTGACCGCGCCGCCCTCGCCCACGCTGTACTTGATCCGCCCGGTGATGCGGTCGCCGTCGAACTCGAGCGTCGCGTCCGAGACCTTCGCCGACCAGGAATCCGCATTGTGCGGGTTGGCGACGGTCGCCCCGGTCACCTTTCCGCCGGACATCGTCAGCACGGCGCGGGAGTAGTTCGGCTTCGGCCCGCGCCAGGATTTCTTCGGCATCGGCCCGGAGGGAAGCGAGTAGCCGAAGTCCAGCCGGACCTGTTTGAGCTTCCCCGGCGGAACCGCGGGGTCCGGGAGGGGTCGCAACTCGCCGGTGACGGCGCCTGCGGTTTCCAGCGCGTTGTCGCTCCCGGTGAAGGTCCCGGTGACGACGCCGTCGTCGGCGTCGATTTCGGCGTCGATCTCGTAGCGGAGGGTGACCTTCTCGGGCTTCCGGTAGCAGTCCGGGGCGATCTCGACGTGCAGCGAACCGGTAAGCTTGCCGTTCCGGCGCCTCAGCCCGGAGGCGTCCACGGAGTGCACCTGGTGGTTGTACCCGCTGGCGTAGGCGTACCCGTGGAGGTGGTCCGGGTCCGAGAGGCTCAGGTACAGCAGCACCGGCCAGTGATTGCGCATGGCGTCGTGGAGGCGGAGGAACGCCAGCGCCTCGCCCGGGTCCGGCGGGTCGAGCGGCTCGACGGCGCCCCAGAACCGGACGTCGGTGTCGGTGAACCGCTGGTTGCCCGCGGCGTAAGTCCCCACGCACCGCCCGGCGATGCACAGGCCCTTGAGGCGATAGGTGAACTGCTCCACGCGGGGAACGCTCTTTTTGCCCTGCTCGCCGGTGTCGGTGGTGATCTTCGCGGTCACCCGGAGGTGCGGGCCGTTGCGCTTGGCGGAAATCGCGTCGACCACGGCCGAGTAGCGGCGGTAGTCGGGCACGACGTTCTCGAACAGGGCGGCGCGGGCTTCGTCGCCGTCGAGGGTGAACATGAGCGTCTGGTCCAGGGCGTACCCGGTGTTGGACCCCTTGAAACCCCGGGCCGGGGCGAGCGAGCGCATCGCCTGGTAAAGTCGCAGGCGGTAGCGTTGCGGCTTGCCGGACGACGCCGAGGCGGCGGGCTTGCCGGTGAGTCTGCCGGAGATCTCCTGCTCGCCGCGCGTCCCGCTGAAGGTCCCGGAGAGGGCGTCGCCGCTGAGTTTCGCGGCGAGTTCGATCGCGCAATCGACCGGCTTGCCGTCTTTGGGCACCCACTTGTCGGGGTTGATCGTGACGCGGAGGGGGCCGGTGAGCTTCCCGTCGCCGGAGGCGAGCTTCGTGAGGCTCACGTCGTGAACGCCCTTGTTGTACTTCGGCGTCAGCCCGAAGGCGGCCAGCGGTTCGCCGTCGTCGAAGGCGGCGTAGATCTCGAGGTCCTTCCCCTCGCCGAGGGCGTCGGCGAAGCGGAGGACCCAGTCCCCGTCAAGCCCGGCCGAGGCGGGGACGGGCAGGGCGGCAATCAGCGCGAGCAGCAGCACGAGACGATTTCGCGGCATGGTGTTCTCCTGTCGGGACGCTTGTTGAACACCCGTCCGGGGCGAACGGACCCTTCCGGAATGCGGCGACGCCTCGCCGAACGGCAAAGCGGTGACGGATCGCCGCACCGCAAAGGTCATTCCTCGTCGTCTTCGGTTTTCGATTCGGCCTTGCGGATCTTGATGTTCTTGACCTCGATCGCGCCGCCGGTGACCGTGATGGTGATCTTCCCGTTCCCGGTCTTGAGAACCTTCCGGTTCTGGACGGGGCCGGGGGATTCGTCCTTCTCGTCCCGGGCGTACTCGGCGTCGAAGGTCTTCCGCTGATCGGCCGTGAGGAGGTCCTTCTTGATCGCGGCGATGGTCCTATCGTCGATCGCCCGACGGCGCTCAGTGAAGTCTTCGGCGATGTCCACGTACCGCAGCGCCCGGGCGTCGTAGAGTTTCTCGAGCTCCTTCTGCTGGGCTTCGTCGAGTTCGAGGGGCTTGAGCAGACGGTTCATGCGGTCCGCCAGGCTGTGCCGCTCCCAGGCGAGGCGCTGCTTGGGCTCGAGCGTCTTCAACACCAGCGTTTCCTCGGCGTCCACGATCGCCAGGTAGCTCTCGCGGGCCTTGGCCTTTTTTGCTCGGGCCTGCTTGACCGCGGCCTGGAGCTTCTTGTCGTTCGGCTTGCTCCGGGCGGCCTTGTAGGCTTTCCAGTATTCGCGGGAGGCGGTCTGGTACGCCTTGCCCGCCTTGGAATCATGCCACGCCCGCACCTGCTTCCGGGCGTCGCCGACGAACTTCTTGATCTGCCTGACCTGCTCGTCGGACAGGTCGGCGGCTTCGTCGATGCCGCGGAAGCGACCGAAGTCGTCGCGGGCGCGGACCGGGGCGCCGTCGGCGGCGCCTTCGACGACCCGCACCGACCCGCGGGCCTGCACCTGCGCCCGGGCGGCGGCGGAGCAGACGAGGGTGCACAGGGCGAGGGGGAGGATTCTTCGCATGGGAGCCTCTCTTCATCAGTTGCGGGGTGTCTTCGATGATGCAGCGCTTCGTAAGCATCAGACGCACAATCGCCCGGCGGGTTTCATCAGATTGCCCGTCGCGTCGGCGGCGTCGGTGGCATGCGCCGCCTGAGCCCGGTATACTGCCCCGACGAGGACATGTCATCGGCCTTATCCCGCGGTCGATGGAGACGGGCCCCGCTCCCGGGGCACAGCAGGGAAGGATTGGATGATTCAACGCGTCGATCCGCCGCCGGCAGTGGACAAGGCGGCGAAGGACTCGCTCAATCGCAGGCGCCGCGCGATGCGGCGCTTCGCCCAGACCTACGCCGGGCTTCCCGTCGAGATGATGGCGACCTGCCCGGACTGCGGAGACGTGGTTCCGGCGACGTTCCGACGCGCGGGAGCGCAGGTGGTGCTCGACTACCGCTGCGCCGCCTGCCGGCCTGCGCCGGAGGTCCACGTTGACGCGATCTGGACCGACCTGACCGGCGACGTGCCGGGCTCGGCGCGGCGGACCTGGCACGGGGCGCGCATCCGCCCGATCCTCCGCCGCCTCCCGCGGACCGTCGAGACGCTCTGCCCCGAGTGCGGGGCGATCGTCCTCGGGCGGTTCTTCGTCCGCGACGGGGCGGTGTGGATCGAGAAGACCTGCCCGGAGCACGGATACGTCCGCGACTGCATCAACTCCGACGCAACGCTCTACTCCAAGGCCGCCTGGTGGACCTTCGAGGAGCAGCCCGGGCAGCGCTACCCGCAGGTGGTCGGCGGACGCCACTGCCCGAGCGACTGCGGCTTGTGCAACCAGCACCTCTCGGGCTCCGTGCTCGCCCAGATCGACCTGACCAACCGCTGCAACATGCGCTGCCCGATCTGCTT
>CAYTQL010000120.1:0-8769 GCA_964439555.1 uncultured Planctomycetaceae bacterium
CTAAATCCAAAGACTACCCGAGCCGGGGGTGGCTCACTTCATAGCTTCTCCTTCTTAGAATCGTGCGGCAAGCTTGAGCTTCGCATCGCCGGGTGTCAAGCGAACGCCCGGCCGCTCACTCTTCACAAGCAAAGGACCCCCATGACCAACCCGTACGAACCGCAGTCCGGCGACTCCGATAACCCCCTCGTGGTCCTCGAGCAGGCCGAGGGCATGATGGTCCAGCAAAAGCGCGAGCTGACGGAGGTGTTCACCGGGCTGGAAACGAAGAACCGCTACGTCGTCACCGACATGCAGGGCAACGCCATCTGGTTCGCCGCGGAGGTGGGCACGGGGTTCCTCTCCCGGAACTTCCTCAAGAACTCCCGCCCCTTCACCATCGAGGTCCGCGACCCGACCGGGCAGCCGGTGATGACCCTCAACCGTCCGTGGCGATGGTTCTTCCACGAGGTGAGCATGTACGACCCGGCGGGGGCGCTGCTGGGCACGGTGAAGCGCCGCTTCAACTGGGTGCGACGTGTCTACGACGTGCTGGACGAGAACTCCCGGCCGATCTTCGAACTCTTCGGGCCCATCCTGCACCCCTGGACCTTCCAGGTCCGACGCGACGGGCAGGAGGTGGGGAAAATCTCCAAGAAGTGGTCCGGGCTGGCCAAGGAGATGTTCACGAAGGCGGACAACTTCGGGGTCACCTTCCCCCCCGGCGTGCCGGTCGACCAGAAGCAGGTCCTCCTCGGCGCGGTGTTCCTGCTGGATTTCGCCCACTGGGAGCAGGAGAACAACTGACTGGAGGCTTGCGCCCCCCCAGCGGGCGGCTCCGGGCGATCTGCATTCTTTGGTCCGCGTCCGTCGTGCGCAGCGCCCCGCGGCGTTCATTCCGCCGGGCCCGCGTTCCCGCTCCGATAGTCTTCAGGTGCGCAGAGCCGGACCCCCCACAGATCATCGGGAGACCCATGCCACACCAGGAACCGAACCAACCGACGGGGCTTGACGGAAAGGTCGACTACCCGGCCGCCTTCCGCCGTACGCGGCGGGTGCAGGTGTACACATGGGTCCTGGGGCTCGGGGCGATCGCGATGGGGGTCTTCGGGGTTGTCCTCGGCGGTCCCACGCGGCTGATGCTCCTGCTGCTCGGCGGCGTGACGCTCGTCGGGGCGGTGGGCTTCTACCGGCTCAGCTACCGCTGCCCCAAGTGCGGGGCCTTCCTCGGGCTCGGGGCTCCGGACCACTGCCCCTCCTGCGGCGTCCGCCTCCGGAAAGGCGAGGAGCAGACGCTCTAGCCCGGACGCTGGCACGCCAGGGCGTCGGGCGGTACAGTCTGGGCGGGGCGGGGACCGCTTGGTACGCTGGAACATCCATGGCCAGAACACTTTACCTCATCGACGGGCATTCCCAGATCTACCGGGCGTACTACGCCCCTTTCCGCCAACTCACCAGCCCCACCGGCGAGCCGACGCGGGCGACCTACGTCTTCACCCGCATGCTGCTGAAGTTCATCCGCGAGCAGAAGCCCGAGTACCTCGCCATGGCCGTCGACGGCCCGACCGCCGAGCTGGAGCGGACGGAGATTTTCCCGCAGTACAAGGAAACGCGCAAGCCCATGCCCGACGACCTCAAGCCCCAGGAGGAACGGATCTTCCAGCTCGTCGAGGCGATGGGCGTGCCCATCCTCAGGGCGCCCGGGCACGAGGCCGATGACATCCTCGCGACCTTCTGCCGGCGCTTCGCCGGCGACGGATGCAACGTGGTGATCATCTCCCGCGACAAGGACCTCGACCAGCTCGTCAGCGAACACGTCACGCTCTACGACCCGCTGAAGGACGAGACCTTCGACCCCGCCGCGATCGAGTCCAAGAAGGGCTATTCGCCCGCCCAGGCGGTGGACGTCCAGACGCTCATGGGCGACAGCATCGACAACATTCCCGGCGTCCCCGGCGTGGGGCCCAAAAAAGCCGCCCAGCTCATCGCCGAGTACGGCTCGGTGGACGCCGTGCTCGACGAGGCAGAGCGCCGCTGGGACCTGCCCAAAAAGGAGCTCGACGGCATCCTCAAGGGCAAGCTGCTCGAGAAAATCCTCGCCGCCCGCGAGCAGATCGAACTCTCCCGCCGCCTCGTGACGCTCAACCGCGAGGTGCCCCTGGCGGAGGAAACGGACCTGGACGCCCTGGCCTTCGGCGGGCTCCGCGGCGAGGGGCTGCGCCCGATCTTCGCCGAACTGGGCTTCAACAAGCTCATCGAGGAACTCGACGAGATGGGCCTCGGCGGCGAGGCGATGGACACCTCCGCCCTCGCGGCCGAGGCGGGGCAGACCGCCGCGGCCGACTACGCCTATCGCTGCATCGACACGCCGCAAGCCCTTGACGCGCTGGTCAAAGCGCTCGAGGGCGTCAGGCGCATCGCCGTGGACACCGAGACCACGAGCGTCCAGCAGATGCGTTGCGGGCTGGTCGGCGTCTCGCTGTCCTGGGAGCCGGGCAAGGGCGTGTACATCCCCGTCCGTGGACCGATGGGCGCCCGCCCGCTGGAGGACAAGCAGGTCCTCGACGCCCTCCGCCCGGTCCTCGCCGACCCGGAGGTCGAGAAGATCGGGCACAACCTCAAGTACGATTACGTGGTGCTGGCCAACTGCGGGCTTCGCCTGGCCGGTCCGCTGTTCGACACCATGATCGCGGCCCATGTCCTCGAGGCGACCCGCAGCTCGCTCAAGCTCGACGCCCTGGCGATGGAGATGCTCAACCACCGGTGCATCCCCATCGAGGAGCTCATCGGGCGGGGCAAGAACCAGGCGACGATGGACTCGGTCCCGCTGGACGTGATCACCGACTACGCAGCCGAGGACGCCGACGTCGCCCTGCGCCTCGCCGGCGTGCTCAGCGCGCAGCTCCGCGACAAGAAGCTCTGGGAGCTGTTCTGGAACCTCGAGATGCCCCTGCTGCCGGTGCTCGCGGAGATGGAGATGCGCGGCATCCGCGTCGATCCGCAGGCGCTGAAGCGCATGGAGGTAAAGTTGAGCAACCAGGCCGACGTCCTCCACGCGCGGATCCTCGACTCGGCCGGGACGCCCTTCAACCCCGACTCGCCGAAGCAGCTTGCCGAGGTGCTCTTCGAGCGGCTCGCCCTCCCGGTGATCAAGAAGACCAAGACCGGGCCCAGCACCGACGCCGGCGTGCTGAACCAACTCGCCACCGCGCACGAGCTGCCCGGGCTCATCCTGGATTACCGCCAGCTCGTCAAGCTCATCGGGACCTACCTCAAGGCGCTCGCCCAGTGCATCCACCCGGGCACCGAGCGGGTCCACACCAGCTTCCACCAGTGCGGAACGGTCACCGGGCGGCTCTCCTCCAGCGACCCGAACCTCCAGAACATCCCGGTCCGCACCCAGCACGGACGGGCGATCCGCTCGGCCTTCGTCGCCGACGCGGGACACCTGCTGCTCTCGGCGGACTACTCGCAGGTGGAGCTGCGGGTCCTGGCGCACCTCTCCGAGGACGCCACGCTGCTCAGCACTTTCCGAGAGGATCGGGACATTCACCGGATCGTCGCGGCCGAGGTCTTCGGCGTGGACGCCGGGGACGTAACCCCGGACCAGCGGGCGCGGGCCAAGACGGTCAACTTCGGGATCATCTACGGGCAGACGGCCTTCGGGCTCGCGGCGACGCTGCGGATCCCCAAGACCGAGGCCGGCGAGTTCATCAAGGCCTACAAGGCCCGATTCCCGAAGATCGACCGCTTCCTGGACGCCTGCATCCGCAAGGCCAAGTCCGGCGGGTACGTGGAGACGATCTTCGGGCGGCGGCGCACGATCAGCGGCTTCGAGTCGCGTAATCCCTCCAAGCGCGCCCTCGCCGAGCGGCTGGCGATCAATTCCGTGGTCCAGGGCTCCGCGGCCGACCTGATCAAGCAGGCGATGATCAACGTCGACGCCCGCATCCGCCGCGAGAACCGCCCGACGAAGATGCTGCTCCAGATTCACGACGAACTGGTCTGCGAGGTCCCCGCAGGCGACGTGGAGGAGGAGAAGACGATGCTCGTCGAGGAGATGACCGGCGCGATCGAACTGAGCGTTCCGCTGAAGGTAGACACCGGCGTGGGCGAAAACTGGATGGAGGCGAAGTGACGCCTGCGAATCGCGGGCTCGTCACCGCCTGATCGCAGCGGCCGCGTTCGCGGGCGTCGCCGTCGCCGGATGCGGCCGACCCGCGGAGCTGTGAATCCGCGAGTCACCCGGGCAACGCGTCAGCGAACTCCCCGGCGTTTCTGCGCCCGGCCGTCGTCGGCGTCGTACGCGCCGCCTTCCTGGATGCGTCCGCAGACCTCGACGCGCTCAATCGACAGCGCCTTGCCGCTCAAGGGGTCCACGTCCACCAGCACGCCGCACATTCGCGGATCGCCGGTACAGACCTCGAAGTGCTGCGGCATGGAAGTGGTCAGCGCCTTGAGAACGCGGTCCTTCCGGCGCCCCAGCACGCCGTCGTACGGGCCGGTCATGCCCAGGTCGCTGACGTACGCCGTTCCGCCGTCGAGCAGCCGGTAATCGGCCGTGGGAATGTGCGTGTGCGTCCCGAAAACCACGCTCGCCCGCCCGTTGAGCAGCCAGCCCATGGCGATCTTCTCGCTGCTCGCCTCGGCGTGGAAGTCCATGACGCGGATCTTCGAAGCGTGCGACGCCTCGCGAAACACCCGCTCGACGATCGGCCAGGGGGCGTCCCAGTTGCCCATGTACATCTGCCCCAGCGCGCACATGACGACGACCTCGTGCGCCCCGGACTTGGTCGGGACCGTCGTCCAGCCCCGCCCGGCGGCCGGAGGCAGCAGGTTCATCGGGCGGACGATGCGCTTGGATTCCTCGAGCACCTGGATGATCTCCCGCTTGCGATAGCAGTGATCGCCCAGGGTCACGCAGTCCACGCCGTACTTGATGAGCTTATCGAAGATCTGCGGCGTCAACCCGCTTCCGCCGGCGGCGTTCTCGGCGTTGCAGACCACCAGCTCGATCTCGTTTTCCCTGACGTAGTCCTTGAGGTGATCGGCGAGCACCCCGCGCCCCGGGCGCCCGACCACGTCCCCGATACACAGAATCCGCAACGACATCCGGTCCTTCGCTTCCTAGCCCCCCGTTGGGTTGCACCCAACGTATAGGACCCGGCGCCCCGATGGAAGCGAAAAGCCCGTACGCTGCGACGCGTCGCGCCCGTTCCGGTGCATGACCATCCCAATCACGCCGCGCGGGGGCAGAACGCCCGGACCGCAACCCGACGCGGCGAACGATCGCCGCGACCGAGGTCAGTCCACCGGAAGGAACCCGTCGCGGGAGTTGAGCTTCTCGAGCAATTCCGGGGTCTTCGCCACGCGCTCAAGGGCCCCGGAAACCGCGGTGGCGTCCTGCGGCGAGAGCCGCTCGGAGAGGAAGACCGTGATGAACGGGACCGGCTTGCTCCGCCCCACCGGGCGGACCTCCCCGGCACTGAGTGCGCCGCAGGCGACGCCGAAGCGCAGGTCGTGTTCGCTGACGACGGCCGCGTCGGCCTTGCCGTCGATCACGTTCAGCACGGCCGTGACGTCGCGGGGGACCTCCGGACCCATCTCGGCATTCGGGACGGCCTCGTTCAGCGCCGCCAGGGCGGCGTCGTGGCGTTCGGCGTCCTGCTTCGGGCCGAAAAGCACTTTCTTGCCAGCCAGGTCGCCCAGCGTCTTCAGCGCGCTTTCGGCCGGGACCACGAACAGCCCCACCAGCGTGGTGAGCCCCTCGGCGTCGCTGAGCACCGCCGCCGGGCGATACGCCTGCCCGCTGCCAGCGAGGTCCGCCTCGATCAGCGATTTCTTCCCGACGATCAGGTCCACCTCGCCGGGGTTGAGCCGCAGCACGTCGGGGAGGTAGCCCCCGGGCAGCAGCTCGGCTTTGCGACCCAGCTCGCGCCCGAGGTGCTCGGCGAGGAGGTCGTAGCGGCGCGGGGCGTAGTCGGTTACGCAGGACCGCGGTTCGGCGAAGGGATCGACCACGAAGATGCGCAGCGGCCCGGGCGGGCGGTCCCCGCCGTCCGGGCCGCCGGCGGGCTCGTCGCGGCAGCCGGACAGGCAAAAAGCCCCGGCCGCGAGAATCAGCAGCGCTCGCCGCGTCATTTCGCCTTGGCCACGGCCACGGGCTTACCGGCCAAGATCGTGATGTGCCGCCGCGTGGTGTCCATCACATAGACGTGGGCGCCGCCCGAACTGGAACCCACCGTGACGCGCTTGCACCCGCTGGGCTTGATGCCGATGCCCACGTACCTGAGGAACTTCCCGTCGATGCTGAAGTGTCGCACGCCCCCGCCCCCGGAGGAAGAGGTGAACACCGACCCGTCGGCGGCAAGGGTCAGGTTCATCGGGTTGCAGCACCCGGCGAAGCCCGACCCGCCGGTCCGGCGCGACGACTTGCCCCAACTCTTGAGCGCCTTGCCCTTGCGGTTGTAGTGCACGATGCGCTTCCGGCCGTTCTCGGCCATGATGAACCCGTCCTCGCAGGCGACGATATCGAGGTTCCCGCAGCACCCGCGGGCCCGCCCGACCACCTTGACGGAATTCTTCAGATCGTGATCCAACCGCCAGACCTGGTAGTTCGCGAACGCCACGAAGACCCCGCCCGGACCGGCGGTCACCGAGGCGACCTTCTTGGCCGGGAGCTTCCCGCCGGAAATGCGGGTCACCAGCTTGCCCGTGCGGGAGAGCTTGATCACCTCGCCCTTGGCGCCGACGTAGATGTTCTGCTCGTGCCCCATTCCCACCACCAGCGGCATGGCCGGGAGCTTCCAGGTGTCTACGAGCTCATCTTCGGTCGAGACGACCTTGATCTGCTTGCCGAGGGCATCGCAGACCAGGAGGTTGTCCCGCGGGCCCACGCAGAAGCCGGTCATGTAGCCCACGCGAGTCTCGTCGGTCGCGCAGAGCACGCCGGCGGCGCGATGGGTTTTTCCGGAGGCGTTGGGCAGAGAGCCCGGCCGGCAGACGGCGGAGGCGGCGGCCAGGACGGCGAGCACGGCGATGGCCTGTTGTCGTCGCATGTAGATCCTCGCTGCATCGCAGCGGCCCGCCGGTGAGTTCGCCGGGGGCCTGTTGGAGTGCCTCCCTCTGGAGTGACACCACGTACCTGTACTCGTTTCCCAAGCGGTCGCGGGACCGGAGCGACCGCCTGCCGATTTGCACGGGCGGTACGATTACCCAATGCCCCGTGGGCAATGCAAGCGATCTTTCTCCGACGGCTCCAAATTTTCATCGGCATGCGAAGCCGGAAAATTCCACCGTTTGGGGTCGGTGAGTCCGAAGAACAGGAACCCGTTCCAGTGCCCGCCGGTGATGGCGTGGGCGACGGCCGACAGGCTCTGGTAGCGCTCGCCCTCGTAGGCAAAGCCGTTCGACAGCACCTCGACCTGGTACTCGTGCCCCTTGTAGACGCGGGTCAGCCGCGTGCCCGGTGCGGGCAGGCGGTCGTCGCGCTTGCGGCGGATGTGCTTGCGGGCCGGGGCGACCACGTCCGGCTGGTAGTCCAGCGGGTCCATCGTCATGCCCCGCGGCGGGATGACGCGTCCTGGTCGCGGGCGAGCTGGGCCGCCCGGCGCTTCGCCCGGTCGGACAGCCCGCCCTCGGCGTCGGCCTGGATGCGCCAGGCGCAGCGCCGCAGCAGCCACTGCTTGTTGCCGCTGCGGGACGCCTCGCCGTACAGGTCGGCGTACCGCTCCCGCAGCTCGGCCGGCGTCAGCGTCTGAAGCGCCGCCAACTCCCTCGCCACGCTGGTGTTACGTTTGGCCATGGTGGTGTCCTTTCCGTCTGCCGAATGGTTCTCGCGGCGTTAACCGCCACGCACACTGAGCGACCTTTCGGCGCGGGCATCAAGGCAAGTTCCGGCGGATTCGCGGGGTTTCCGGCGGGGCAGGCGGGCAGGAGGATGCGCAGCATGCGAAAACGGCCGATTTTGAGACTTTCGGCCGTAAGTCCTTGTCATTACAGGGTCGGAACCTGTCTCACGGTCGCGATTTCCGGGGTCCCCGTGAGACTGCCGGGCTGGCGACGCGGCGACGGCAGGCCCTTCGACGGGGCTCAGGGCGGGCGGCATCCTAGCGGCCGCGAGGGCCAGCATCGCATCGGGTAGCTCCTTGTTCCTGGTCTTCTTGGTTGCCAACTACTCCAAGTATCGACCAGCCAATGGGCTACCCGTCTTTTTGAATGTGCGAAACAAAGACTACGCTATCCTGGGATGCGTGGCTCGTCGGCGACGGAGGCTTGCGGAAGCGGGTGCTACAGTTGCGGCCGTGCGTGCTCTTTGCTGAACAGACGGGGCTTTCGTCCCCGTCGCATGAGAACGCCAGCGCCCATCACCACGACCAGCAATGATGTTGGTTCTGGAATAAGATTGATTGTTGGTGCGATTAACTCTCCAGAATTTGTACAACCAGGCATTTCTTCAACAGCATTTAACTCTCCATTAAATTCAATTCCACCAATTGCTTCAGAATCTTGAATAGTTGTCCAATATGGATTTCCATTAAAATCTAAATTTCCTTCATCAGTTAAAATTCCTACATAAGGTGTTCCTTGTTCATCTGTTTTAACTTTTTGAACACCATACCAAAAATCACTTTTTCCATTAATTCCTAAAAAATCTCTATCAACAGCTCCATACAAAACCTCGGGCATTCCATCAACAATATCATTTTTCATATAACTTGTAACAATCATTCCATTTGAAACAAAAGAAAATCCAGAGCCATTTAAATCACCAACATTATATAAAAGATG
>CAYTQL010000121.1:0-8628 GCA_964439555.1 uncultured Planctomycetaceae bacterium
AGGACCTCTTCTTCCGCGTGCAGGACGTCGTGCTCGCCGAGGCGATGGTCGAGGTCGACGAGCTGACCGCTCAGCCCGGAACGGCCGAGCAGCGCCTCATGCGGATGATCGACTACTGGGCGGAGCGTCTGGAGCAGTTCAAGCCGATAAGTCGGCTGGTCCTGGAGTTCTGGGCGACCGCCGCGCGCGCCGACGCCCAGAGCGAGCTGTCCGAGCGGTTCCAGCAGATGTATCGCCGCTGGATCGACCTGATCGCCGGAGTCATCGACGAAGGCCGCGAGCGCGGCGAGTTCACCCCCGCCGCCGATTCCCGAACGGCCGCGGCGCTGATCATGGCGATTCTCGACGGGGTGATGGTCCAATCGGTGCTCGGGTTGGGAATCCGGATCGACCGGGAGTTGCTCGACGGGTTGCGCCGGGCGATCGTCGCCGGGCTCAGCGCCGGACGCCTGGAGCAACTCAGGGACGAAACGGAGGGTGGATCGTGAGCAAGGGGACGAGCATCCTCCGGAAACTCCGGAACCTGGGGCTCAAGCTGCTCCCGACGCTGATTCTGCTGGCGGCCGTGGGCGGGGTCGTGGGGCTCCAGAAGGTCCTCCCGGACCGCGAGGAGGTCTTCGACCCCCAGGCCGAGGCGGTCATCAACGTCCAGGTGGAGCGGATCGACCCCATCGAGCGATGGCAGGACACGTTGAGCCTTCCCGCCCGGACCGAACCCGACGAGATCACGCGCATCCGCGCCGAGGTCCCGGCGCGCGTGGAGACCTACGCCCCGCGCGGCGCCGACCCGGTAGACCCGAAGTCCCCGCGCGATCCCGAGGGGGCCGGCGGGGTCGCCGAGCCGGTCGACGAGGGCGACCACGTCGAGAAGCACCAGCCGATCCTGTACCTGAACGCCGAACTGCTCGCGGCCGATTTCGCCGTCGCCAAGGCCGAGTACGACAGGACCCTCGAGGAGTTCGAGCGGGTCGAGCAGCTCAAGCGGGAAGGCGTCGCCACGGAGCACGAGTTTGATCTGGCCGACGCGGCGCTGAAGACAAGCGCGGCGCGGCTCTCGGCCGCGGAGGCGCGCCTGCGGCGGACGCGCATCCTGGCCGAGGCGTCGGGCGTGCTCAACCGCCTCCCGGTCGAGGCGGGCGAGTACGTGAACTCCGGGACCGTCGTCGCGGAGATCGTGGACATGGACCCCGCGAAGGTGGTGGTGCAGGTCCCGGAGCGCGAGGTGCAGTACGTCAGCGTCGGGCAGGAGGCGCAGATCACCAGCACCGTGATTCCCGAGCTGGAGGCGAACGGGAAGGTTACCTACATCAGCGCCACCTCCGAGCCGCTGGCGCTGACGACGCGGGTGGAAATCAGCGTGCCCAACGCCGACGGACCGTTGCGGGCGGGGCAGATCGTGCAGGTCGCCCTGACGCGCCGCGTGCTGGAGGACGTGATTACGATTCCCCTGGACGCCGTGGTTCCGCTGGAGGAAGGGTACATGGTCTTCGTCGTCCGCGACGGACGGGCCGTGCCGATCCGCGGGATCGAGCTGGACCTCCGGTCCATCCGGGCCAAGCGGGTCCGCGTGCTGCCGGGCAGCGGGTTGGGGGCGGGGGATAAGCTGATCGTCCGCGGGCAGACCCGCGTCAGCGAGACGCTCACGGACCCCGGCGAGCTCGGGCCCGGTCAGAAGGTGCGGATCATCCCGCGCGGCGTCGAGACCCGCCCGGCGTCGGCGACCGCCCCGGCGCCCCGTCCGGCCGGCGCATCGGCCGCAGCGCCGCCGGAGGAGGCGGCGGAATGATCCTCTCCGACGCCGCCATCCGCAACCGGGCGACGGTGGGGGTGCTCATCTGCCTGATCGTGGCGCTGGGCGTGTACAACTACTTGACGCTCCCTCGCGAGTCCGCCCCGGACGTCAAGATCGCCACCATCCTGGTGACCACGCCCTACGAGGGCGTCTCCCCGGAGGACGTCGAGTCCCAGATCACCAACGAGATCGAGAATGAGCTGATGGGGCTCAAGGGGGTCAAGGAGATCCAGTCCACCAGCGCCGAGGGGCTCAGCCAGATCCGCGTGGACTTCCTTCCCGACGTGGACATCGAGGACGCCCTGCGCTGGGTGAAGGACAAGGTGGACCTCGCCGAGCCGGAACTGCCCCAGAACGAGGACCGCAAGGAGCCGCAGGTCACCGAGATCAACATCGCCGAGTTCCCGATCATGATGATCAACATCTCCGGCGAGGTCTCCCCCGTGGTGCTCAAGGAGGTGGCCGAGGAGATGGACGACCGCATCCAGGCGGTTCCGGGCGTGCTCGACGTGGAGGTGCTCGGGGCTCTGGAGCGGGAGATCCGCATCGAGTTCGACCCCGACCGCCTGGCGATGTACGACCTGAGCCTCAACGAGGTCCTCACGTTGATCCCCACCGAGAATGTCAATGTCTCGGCCGGGGGGCTCGAGACGCCGGGGACGAAGATCAACGTCCGCCTTTCCGCCGAGTTCCGCGATCCCGAGAAGATCAACGCCCTCCAGTTGACCAGCCGGGACGGCAAGCCGGTCTACCTCACCGACGTCGCCGAGGTCCGCGACACGTTCAAGGACCGCGTGACCATCTCGCGACTCAACGGTCGGCCGAGCATTTCGGTGGCCGTCAAGAAACGAGTGGGCGCGGACATCGTTCAGATCGCCGGGTACGTCAAGCGGATCATCGCGGAGTTCCGCAAGCGCGCGCCGGAGACGGTCCGGTTCGATCTGACCCTGGACCGCTCCGACGAGATTCACATGATGATCTGGGACCTGGAGAACAACATCGTCTCCGGGCTGGTGCTGGTGGTGGGGGTGCTGATGCTGTTCATGGGGCTGCGTTCGAGCCTGATCGTCGCCGCGGCGATTCCGCTGAGCATGCTCATGAGCTTCGCGGTCATCCAGGCGCTGGGCTACACGCTGAACATGATCGTCCTGTTCGCCCTGATTCTCGCGCTGGGCATGCTCGTCGACAACGCGATCGTGATCGTCGAGAACATCTACCGCTACATGCAGCTCGGCTACGGGCGGATCGAGGCGGCGATGAAGGGCACCGGGGAGGTCGCCTGGCCGGTGATCACTTCCACGGCCACGACGGTCGCGGCGTTCTCGCCGCTGCTGTTCTGGCCGGACACGATGGGCGACTTCATGAAGTACATCCCCATCACGGCGATCATCACGCTGATCAGTTCGCTGTTCGTGGCGCTGGTGATCAACCCGGTGCTCGTCAGCGTCATCGGTGGGCGCCCGCACAAGCGCCTGGACCGGGAGGGACACCATCCGCTCCTCGACGCCTACCGCGGGCTGCTCCGGTCCGCCCTGCGCCACCGGGTGACCACGATCGGGCTGGCGGTGACCGTCCTGCTGGGCGTCGGGGTGCTCTTCAAGAAGTACAGTGCCGGGGTGGAGCTGTTCCCGACGATTGACCCGGACCGGGCGGTGATCACCCTCCGCGGCCCCCAGGGGATGAACATCGATCGGATGGACCGCCTGACGAAGAGGGTCGAGCGGCGCGTCGAGCCCCTTCGGACCGACCCGGAAGGCGAGCCGATCATCGAGCACATCATCACCAATGTCGGCTCGGCGGGGGGGTTCGATTTCGGCGCCAACACCGGCGGGCCGCACGTGAGCAACCTGACGGTCCAGTTCGTGGACTTCGCCGAGCGCAACACGCCGTCCGAGGAGGCGCTGGACCGTATCCGTGACGCCCTGACCGACATTCCCGAAGTGGAGGTCCAGGTCGAGCGCGACAAGCCGGGCCCGCCCACCGGGGCGGCGGTGACGGTGCGGATCATCGGGCGGAAGGACCAGCCCATCGAGGAACTCAACGACCTCGCCGACGAGATCAAGCGGCGCATCGTCCACGTGCCGAACCTGGTGAACCTGCGGACCGACACCGAGGCCGCCCGTCCGGAGCTGCGGTTCCAGATCGATCGCGAACGGGCCAAGAAGCTCGGGCTCAACACCGCGGTGGTGGGCAACTTCCTCAAGACCGCGATCTTCGGCGCCACCGTCAGCACCTACCGCGAATACACCGACGACTACGACATCACCATCCGCCTGCCGGAGCGGCGGCGAATCAACATCGAGGACCTCTTCCGCCTGCGCGTGCCTACCGCGACCGGCACGGCCGTGCCGCTCAGCTCGCTGGGAACCTTCGCCTACCGCCCGGGGCTGGGCAACGTGTTCCACATCGACCAGAAGCGGGTCGTCAGCGTCCTGGGCGACGCCGAAGGACGTCTCGGTCCGGCCGTGCTCGACGACGTCATGGACCGCCTCGACGAGGTCGGGCCCGTCAAGTTCTTCCCCAGCGACATCACCGAATACCGGACGCTGCTCCGCGACCTCGTCGAGCGGCGCGGCGCGGTCGCCGAGCGGGCCTGGGGGCTCTTGGACGCCCGGCGGCGCGAGCAACTCCGCGACGCCCTGGCGACGTTGCGCGACGGCGGAACGCTTTCGCGCGAGCAGCGGTCCCGCGCGGCCCATGCGATGAACGCGCTGGCGACGAAGGCGGACCTGGTCCCCCCCGGGTTGATCGCCCCGGACGCCCTGGGCCCCCAGGGGCGGGAACTGCTGAACAGGAATGCCGAGGAACGCACCGACCGGGAGACCCATCGCCTCAACCGCCTGGTGCTCGAAGCCGCCTGGCCGGACGCGATCCGCTCGCGTGAGCGCCTGGAACTGCCCAAGGGGTACGCCCTTCGCTACGCGGGTGAGCGGGAGGAGCAGGAGAAGAGCCAGAAGTTCCTCTCCCGGGCCTTCGCCTTCGCCCTGCTGGTGATCGTGATGATCCTGGTCGCCCAGTTCAACACGCTCTCGGCGCCGCTGATCATCATGACGACCGTGGTCCTCTCGCTGGTGGGCGTGCTCAGCGGGTTGTTGATCTTCGATCTGCCCTTCGGCATCGTAATGACCGGCGTGGGCGTCATCAGCCTCGCGGGCGTGGTGGTCAACAACGCCATCGTGCTGCTGGACTACACCCGCCAGCTCCAGCGCGAGGGCAACGAACTGATGGACGCCGCCGTCGAGGCCGGGGCGACCCGCCTCCGCCCCGTCGTGCTGACCGCGACGACGACGATCCTCGGGCTGGCGCCCATGGCGACCGGCGTGAGCTTCGACTTCCACACGCTCGAATGGGCGACGAGGAGCGAGTCGTCCCAGTGGTGGCGGTCGATGGCGGTGGTGGTCATCTTCGGACTCATGTTCGCCACCGTCCTGACGCTGGTGGTGGTCCCCACGCTGTATGTCACGTTCCAGAAGGTCGCGATGCGCCTCGGGTTCGGCGGGTTGAAGAAGGTCGGCGCCGAGCATCAGGACGGGTGGACGCCGGGCTGAACTGCGAACCGCCTCGCGCAAGCGCCGCGAGGCGCACCGCCGCCCCCGAACGCCCGCGCGGCGTCCTGGGCGTATGCGAGCTTCACGAGTGCAGGCCGGCAGGCGTGAGTGAATCCGCCGTCCGAATACCCCAAACCGCAATCGAAACACCATGACCTGCGAGACAACACACACGTCCGATTGCCCGCACCTGGCGTTCGTTCTCGGGTGCACCGCCTCCGGCAAGGGGGCCGTGGGCCGCGAGCTCGCACGGCGCATCGGCGGGCGGGTCGTCAGCGTCGATTCGATGAAGGTCTACCGGCGGATGGACATCGGCACGGCCAAGCCGGCGGTCGAGGTGCGTTCCGAGATTCCGCATTACTGCATCGACGTGGTCGAACCGTGGGAGAGCTACTCCGCCGCCCGGTTCGTGGAGGACGCTGACGCGGGCATTGCCGAGACCCGCGCCGCCGGGGCGACGCCGCTGGCGGTGGGGGGCGCCAGCCTGTACATCAAGGCCCTGGCCGAGGGGCTCTTCGAGGGCCCTTCCGCCAGGCCCGGGTTGCGGGCCCAGCTCAAGGCCCGCGCCGCCGGCGGCGCGTTGCCCGCGATGCACGCCGAGTTGGCGGAGGTCGACCCCGACGCCGCCCGGCGCATCCACCCGAATGACCAGCGGCGGGTCATCCGCGCCCTGGAGGTCTACCGCACCACCGGCGCGCCGATCAGCGAGCTTCAGAAGCAATGGGAAGCCCAGCGCCGCTACGACTGCCTGTTCATCGGCCTGCGGCGGGAGAAACGGGACAACAACCGCCGCATCAACGCCCGGGTCAAGCGAATGGTCAACGCCGGGCTCGTCGAGGAGGTCCGCTCGCTGTGGGAAAGCCCGCGGGGCCTGTCGGCCCAGGCCGCCCAGGCCGTGGGGTACGCCGAACTGATCGAGCACTTCGAGGGGCGGGCCACGCTCGAGGAGGCGATCGAGCGGGTGAAGATCAACACGCGGCGGCTCTCCAAGAAGCAACGGACCTGGCAGCGCCGCTGGCGGGACGTGCACTGGTTCGACGTCGCCGCCGCCGAGACGCCCGAACGGCTGGCCGAGCGAATCCTCAGCGAATGCGACCTGGAAGGGAACGCGGCGTGACCGACGAACCGACGCCCCCGAACGACTGGTCCGCGTGGATGGATGCGGCGATCGACCAGGCCCGCCGCGCCGAGCAGCGCGGCGACGTGCCCATCGGTTGCGTCATCGTGCGGGACGGGGAACTCATCGCGACCGGGCACAACCGCCGGATCATCGACGCCGACCCCACCGCCCACGCCGAGATGCTCGCCATCCGCGCCGCGGCCGAGCGGCTGGGCGACTGGCGCCTGACCGGCTGCACGCTGGTGGTCACCCTCGAGCCCTGCCCGATGTGCGCCGGGGCGATCGTCCTCGCCCGCCTCGACCGCGTCGTCTACGGCGCGAGCGACCCCAAGGCCGGAGCGGCCGGAACGCTCTACGAAATCTGCACCGATCCCCGCCTCAACCACACAGCCGAGGTCATCGCGGGCCTGCGGGCGGAGGAATGCGCAGCCCTGCTGACCGAGTTCTTCCGCAGGCAGCGCGCGATGGGAAAGAAGTAGCGGGACGGCCCGGCCGGGCGGGATTCGTCATTCGAGGCCGCGCACTTCGCCCGCCGCCCGTGCGGTCATTCGCTGAACTTTTCGCTGGTGAAGAGGTACACGTCGGTGTCCGAAAGCTTCCAGGCGTCCGGCGGCATGTCGGCTTTCCCGGCGCAGCACTGGGTGAGGAAGGTCTCGGCGTCCCAGCCCTGGTCCGTGGCGACCTCGGGCAGGAAGCAGCCCGCCTGGAAGCCGCGCTTGACGTAGATCCCGTGCTTGCCGAGCTCGAGGCTCAGCGGGTCGTCGGTCTTGGTCAGGGGGCTCAGCACGCTGACTTCGACGGTCAGCTCGTCCACTTCGCCGGGCGTGATGGGGTTCCAGGTGAACCGCGGGTCCCTCGCGGCCGCGGCGCCCATCTCGACGATCGTGCGCCCGAGCGGGCCCCGCGGCTGGAAGGCGCCGATGCACCCGCGCAGGGCGTCGTTGTTGGTGAGGGTCACGAAGCACCCGCGCTGTTCGCCGAGGAGGCCCTCCTCATCGACCGCCGGCGGGCGGTCTCCGCGGACCTGCGACGCCACGGCCGCTCGGGCCAACTCCACCAGCTTCCTGCGATCCTCGGGGGCAATCGGCATGGGAACTCCTTTTCCTGGCGTCCACGTGAGACGGTCCATGCGAACTGTAGGCGCCCCGGCTGTGTCGCCCCAGTGCCCCCGCCTTCCGCCCGTCGCGCGGTGTTCAGCCTCCGGCGTCGGCGGTGGGCGGGGTTTCGGCGAGCGAGCCGCGCGGGACCGTCCAGTGCTCGCGGAAGAACTTCATCGCCATCTCCGGGCGGCGCTCATGCCCGGCGCCGGCGATCTCCCGTTCGGTGACCTTGAAGCCCTGCGCGCGGAGATACTCGACGGCGTTTTGCGACTGGGCGCGGATCGCGCCGGGGTCGTTCTCGCCGTAGTAGACAATCACCGACGTGCGGATCGCCTCGTCCGGGTACCACCCGTCGAGATTGCCGCGGGAGAAGTTCGCGTTCCGCGCCGCGACCACGGAGAACACCTCCGGGTGCCGCAGCCCCACCCAGTAGGTGGGGAAGCCCCCGCCGGAGAAGCCGGTGATCATCACGTTCGAGCGGTCGATGTTGTAGCGGTAGCCCAGCAGGCTGATGAGGCTGAGGATGTACCGCTCGTCGGCGAGCATGCCCACCAGCGGACCGTCGCCGAGCAGCCCGTCGGTGGCGATCAGCTCCGGCGCGACGACGATGCACCCGTTTTTCTCCCCGAGCATCTTCCACTCGCGGATGTGGTGCTCGGCGACGTCATACGGCGGGGTGCCGTGGCAGGTGATGATCAGCGGCGCGGGCTTCTCGTGCGAGTAGGTGCTCGGGACGTAGATCCAGTAGCCCCGCCCGGTGGCGGGGTTCTTCTCGTAGCGCTGCCAGACCGGCGTATTCTGCGGCTGGGGCACGGTGCAGCCGGCGCTGAGCGACGCGGCGAGCAGGAGCAGCGCGGCCGGGAGGAGTCGGTCCGTTGGGGAAGTTCGCATCCCTTCAGCGTACCCAATCCGTCGTCGCGAAAGAAGCCGATCTGCCTCGGCGCGAGCCGATCGCCCGGGCGAATGCGACGCAGGCGCCGCCCGCGGCGTGACTTGGGAAGACAGAAATGCTCAACCTACCCTCGACAAGTGGACGAACATACTCGTAACCTGCACGAAAAGGGAGTT
>CAYTQL010000122.1:0-8527 GCA_964439555.1 uncultured Planctomycetaceae bacterium
TCGCCGTCGGCGGACCTGGCGGCACGGGCAAGAGCACCTTCGCCCGCAAGCTGGCGGAGCGGCTGGAGGAGGCGGCTGTGTTGCGACTGGATGATTACAAAACCGCCCGCGCCGAGCGACAGAAGGCGGGGATTTTCGGCCCACACCCAGACGCCAACAAGATGGCGATGATCGCCGAGCATCTGGGCCGAGTGCGACAGGGACAGCCATTCGAGCAACCTGTGTACGATCCATCCATCGGTGATGCTGGTTCGGTGCAAACGTACCACCCCGTGCGATTCAACATCATCGACGGCGAGGTGGCGACGTATCCGGAGTTCCGCGAACTGGTGGATTGTGCGATCTTCATCGACTCCGACTGGCGGACGCAGTTAGCCACGCGGCTGAGTAGAGACCTTGCCCACCGCAATTATTCTGCCGAAAAGGCCATCGCCACGTTCCTGCACAGCAACCTGCGCGAGTTCAGCGAGCATGGAGCCGACAGCAAGAACTGGGCCGACGTGCATCTGTACTGCCACGACGACTACCGCCTGGAACTGGAGTCGATATCGCGTGAGCTGTATGAGCAGGTCCGCAGTCTTTTGCACGAGGACGTCGAGACCGTCGAACTGGCCGGGCTGATCGTGCCGCTGCTGACGCCGTTCGCTGCTGAGGGAAAGATTGACGAACGCGCCTTCGTCGACCACCTGGAATTCCTGTCTCGTTCCGGTGTGCGACGGGTGCTGGTGGGCGGCACGACAGGCGAGTTCTTCTCGCTGACGTCCGATGAACGTCTGGAGCTGCTGAAACTGGCATTGGAGTACTTCCCGGGCCTGGTCCTCTTCCAGGCCGGCGGCGGCCCACTGCCCGAGACGCTTGACCTGGCCCGTAAAGCGCAGCAACTCGGCGCGGATGGCATCCTTTGCCTGCCGCCGAGCTACTATGCCGACGCTCCAGATGAGGGAGTGGTTGCGTACCTCCGCGCTGTGGCAGCCACCGTCGATATCCCGCTGATCCTCTACAACTTCCCCCATCACACGCAGAATCCTCTGACGCCCGCGATTTTTCGCCGGGTCGAACACTTCGGCATGAAGGACTCATCCGGTGACCTGTCGCTGATCAAGGTGACGCCGCGCTACTTCGTCGGCGACGATACGCGCATCTGCCGCGCGCTGCGGGCCGGGGCGATTGGCTTCGTCAGCGCCGCCGCCAACGCGCTGCCGGAGCTTTACGTTTCGTTGGACGCCTGCGCCGAAAGCCACCGCTGGCACGATGCAGAATCGTGGCAAGCAGACATCCGCGAACTCCTCCATCGCCTGGGCGATTACCAGATTCCATCCATCAAGCGCCTCGTTCGTGCGCGGATCGAGAGCTATCCCGCCACCGTCAGGCCTCCGCTTGCGCCGCTGCCGCTGGACCAGGACGGCCCTACCGCGCAGACTCTGTGCACGGCAATGGCCAAGCACCTGGTCAAGTCCCTCATCCCTGACAAATCGCAGCCCGTGACTGCCAAGGAGGGAGCGACATGACGGACAAGAGCAACAGTCTGCTGCGGTTGCGCGACTTGTTCCGTGGCGCGATGCTCGGGACACGGATCGGCGACGCCTTGGGCATGCCCATCGAAGGCATGTCGGCCGAGGCTATCTCGCGCCATCATGGGCGCGTCAGCGAGATGCTCCCGGCGCGGATAGGCCGGGGCGCCTACACCGACGATACCGCGATGATGATCGGCCTGGCCGAGGCGCTGCTGGCAACTGCTGGACGGGTGGATATGGACGAGATCGCCCGCCGCTTCGGCGAGAACTACGATTCGTTCCGGGGCTACGGCCAGACGACGGCGACCATTCTGTCGGTTGTGCGGGGGGGTGCGCCGTGGCGTTTGGCCGTGTCGGGCAATCAACTGCCCGGCGGGTCGTTCGGCAACGGAGCGGCCATGCGCGTCGCCCCGGTGACGCTGGCGTTCTTCGGCAGTACGGCCAAGGTCTGCCAGGCCGCCCGGCGGGGGCTTAGCGCTGCTGCCTCTCCGAAATCGGCGTCTTGCCCCAGATTCGCCCGGGGGTCCGCTCGGCCTGCTCCCAGGAGCCTCCGTTGTCGCGAATGCGGTTGTCGCGCATCTCCAGGCCCTTGAGCTGCCGGCTCTGGAGCATCGACCTGTTGTTCACGACGATGTTGCGGCGAATGAGAACGTCGGCGCACTGGTCGAGGTAGAACGCCACGAAGCTGTTGTCCCGCACCGCACAATGCTCGACGGTCAGCCCGTCGACCTTCCTTGCGTAGAGCCCCACGGCTCCGCAGCCGTTGAGGTCGCAGTCGATCACCCATATGCCGGAACTGTCGGTCGTATGCAGGACGCTCCCGTGGCATGCATACTGTTTCCTGGGCTGCACGTGGCGCAGGTGCGCCCCGCGCAGGGTGATTTTCCGGCTGTCGACGATCCGCAGGACGTCGGCATTGACGTCGCTGACGAGGATTTCCGTGCCCGGCTCGCAGACGATGTCCAACTCCGTGCGGCCCTTGACGACCACGGACCGCTCGGAGGTGTACCGTCCGAGCGGAACCTTCACCGTCGTCGCGTCCTTGGCCTTGTCGATGATGTCCTGGAGCGGCGTCTTGCTGTCGGTGAGCTTTTTGATGACCCGCTGGTCGGGCAGGGGGATCGCTTCGTAGAGCCGGTACTCCGCGGCCGAGCGGGCGGGCGTGCAGGCGCCCAGGTCGTACGAGCGGTACAGCTCGGCCGCCCGGGCCTTCTGGATCGACGCCAGCATCTGAAGGTGCAGGTCCCACGCGCCGTGGACCTGGTAGATCCGCAGCGGGTACTCCCGGCGCAGCGCGTCCATGCCGCCTTTGCGGATCGCCAGTTCGATCGCCTGTTGGCGGATCATCCATGCCAGGGCGGGTCTCGCCGCGCGTCCGTGGAGGTAGCTGTCCTCGGTGAGGAAGGCGGCGATCCAGTAGTGCCGGTCGATGTCGTCGCCCAGGAAGGTCCCCAACTCGGCGAGGAAATCCTTCCCCAGCCGGTCGCGCTCTGCCTGGAAGAGCTTCGACTCCGTCGCGTGGCTCTGTCCCCACGCCTCGGCGAGGGCGGTGAAGGGCGGCTGGGCGTCACGTTCCTGGGCGCCCAGCGGCAGCACGGCTGCGACAAACAGCAGAACGGTGGCAGATCGGCGCATGGGAACACTCCTTTGGCGCGGGCGGTTGTGGCGGGTCCTGCGCAAAGTGTACTACACGCTCTTGGCGCGTGAGAAGTGCGGGCTGCTCAGGAGTACAGCTCGTCGGGCCCGAGAAGCTCGGGGCAGTGGGGGCGGAGAAAGCTGCGGACCTCGTAGCAGAGGCTGCATTTGCTCTGCGCCCGGGCGGGCAGGCGGTATCCGTGCTCGCGCCGGGCGAGTTCCGCGAGCCCGAGCGGTCCGGAGGTCGCCAGCGCCCGGGCGACCCAATTCGCCTCGGCCGGGCCTGCGTCCATCACGGTCTGGACGCTCACCTCGCCCGCGTCCCCGAGGATCACGCCGCAGTTGGTCTGGATGTTGTTGTAGGGGTCGACGTGAATTTCCCAGATGGTCCCCGCGTCGAATTCCGTCGGGCAGGCGTGGGCGGTGTGCGGGACGCCCCAGCCCCCGGCGATCGGCAACTCGGCGAGGGGGTAGTCCGGCAGCATGCCCCGCAGCTCGCGGTACGCGCTGCCCACCAGTATCGGCGGACGGGCTCGGACGTGGGTCCGCAGGCGTTCCGGGTCGGCGGCGATCTCGGCGTGCTCGCGAATCCGGGCGTCGGGAACGTCCGGCGCCCAGACGTTCCGCCCGCCGAAGACCTCCCGGGCGATCCGCCGCACGCGGATGGCGTGGCCGGGCGGCACATGGGCCTGGTGGTACGGGTCGGCGCTGAGCAGCAGCCCGCGGACGCCGAGGTCGCGCAGGATCTCCAGGCGCTCGCGGGCGACGGTGTCCGTCGAGGCGAAGGAGCAGTTGGTCTCCACGAAATGCGGCGAGACGCCCTCCTGCCGCGCGACGGCGAGCAGCTCGCAGAGCGGCTCCCAGTAGAGCATGCATTCTCCGCCGGCGATGTGAACGACCCGCCCGAGGCGATGGAGCTGGCGAAGGGCGGCGAGGCCCTGTTCGAGCCCCATCACCCGCCCGGGGCGGGCGGCGGAGCAGCCGAAACCGCAGTGCCGGCAGGCGATGGTGCACCGGTAGGTGTAGATCAGCGCCGCGACCCGCAGCCGTTCGGCGGCGGCGACGACGCCCTCGCGTTCGATGGTCCGGGTTATGTGGTCGATGGTGCGGTCCTCCTGCCTCGGTGAAACGCGCCGCGGACGCGGGCGGACCGGCGCGTCCTCAATCGAGGCGGTCGAGCAGCGTGCGGAGGCGTCGGGCGTCGGCGGCCCCGGCCTGCTCGAACAACTCCAGCGCCCGGCGCCAGTGCTTGCGGGCGGCGGCGACGTCCTGGCGCATCACCGCGGCGCTGCCGAGCCCTTCGCATGCGGCCGCCTCGCGGTGGGGCATCTCCAGCCGCTCGAAGGCGGACTGGGCGACCTTGTAGTGTCTTCCCGCCGCGTCGCCCTGCGATCTTCGCTCGGCGATCTGCCCGAGCAGCATGTGTGCCTCGGCGGCGTCCTCCCCGCGGTCGAGGCGGTCGGCAAGCTTCAGCGCCTCGGCGGCCGCGCCGCCCGCCGCGTCGAGATCGGCGGTGACGGCGTCCGCCTTGGCCTTCGCAAGCAGGCGGCGGATCAGGCGGACCGGTCGCTCGAGCGACCGTTCGACGCCCAGGGCCCGCCCGTAGCGCTTCTTCGCCTCGGGGATGCGCACCCGGTGCATCGAGACGTCGCCCAGGGCGGCGCAGGCGTCGCTGACGACCGTCTTGACGTTCCGGGACTGCCCCAGCAGCAGGGCCTTGTGCAGGGTCCGTTCTGCGGCGTCGGGCTCGTCCATCGCCAGGTACGCCCGGCCGATGCCGACCTGGGCGGCGGCGACGCGCGGACGATCGACCCGCGCCTTGGCATGGCGGAAGGCGGTGCGGAAGTATCGCTCGGCGTCCTCCGGTTCGCCGCGGTGCAGCGCCACCTCGCCGCGGTACTGGGCGACGTCCCCGGCCGCGGCGCGGTCGTCCATTTCGTCGGTCAGTCCGGCCAGGGCTTCCAGCGCCTCGGCGGCGCGGCGGGGTCGGCGTCGGAGCAAAGCCAGACGCCAGCGGAGTTCGAGGGCGTCGAGGTCTTCGGGCTTCTCGCGGAGGTACTGATCGAGGGTCGAGGCGGCCAGGGCGGTGTCGTCCGCGGCCAGGGCGGCGAGGGCGGCCTGGCGCGACAGCGTCGCCTCGCCGGAGCGGTTTCGCTCGGCCAGGATCGTGCGAACTACCTCGTCGAGCCGTCCCTCCGCAAGCTGCCGCTTGAGCTTGTCCGGCTCGGCGGTCGTCTCGCGGGCCAGGGCGATCGCCGCGGCCAGGTCGTCCCGGATCGCCTTGGCCTGCTCGTCGGGAAGCTGCATTCGCTCGCTCGATCGGGCCAGGGCGTCGGCGGCGAGGCGGGCGTCTTCGGGGGCATACGGCGGTTCGGGCCTCGACCGGGGCCCGCCGCGAACGCTGGGGCCCAGGAGCGTCCAGAGCACCAGGAACAGCAGCAACCCGGCGCCCCCGCCCCCGCTTCCGAAGGCGACCCGCACGTACGGACCGACCGAGCCCCACCAACGCCGCAGCAGGGCGCCGACCAGCACAATCCCGAACCCCGAGCCCAGAACCGAACCGGCGAGGATGAAGATGACGTTGTCCCGGTACGTGATCCGCCCGGGGACGAAGAGACGGATGGCGACGAAGTAGGCGACCAGCGCCGCGCCGAGCAGGCAGGGCAGAATGCGCCAGGTTGTCAGCCGGATCCGTCCGATCATGACGCGGACCATTGAACCGCGCCGCCGGCGTCCGGCCAAGCGGTTTGTGCGACGGGTCGGGATGGACAGGTCCGAAGGCGGCGGCATGCGCGACAGGAGGACGGAGTCCGGGGAAGGCCCGGACACGTGCACCGGGCCGCTGCCTGCATGTCGGAAGCTCCGAGACGGGAATTCGGGAAATCTCTGCCGACCCCGGCCGCCCATGAACGGAGCCCCGGACGGGAGGTCCGGGGCCCCGGGCGCCTCGTTCGGGTTGTGCCGACGCCGCTACTTCGGCGTCGCCTTGGTTCCGGGTCGGTGCACCAGCGCCTCGGCGGGGATCGGGCCTTCCTTTCCGTCCGGGCCCTTCCAGCGGACCTTCAGTTCCGCCCCGCCGCTTCCCTGATAGTAGTAGAGGCGGAGCGCGTGCTTGCCCGCGGTCAGTTCAACAGTCCCGGACTTCTCCTCCGTCCCGTGGAAACCGGAGTTGTCCACGATCTGCTCCCCGTTGATCCACAGCAGCGAGCCGTCATCGGAGGCGGTGGTGAACGTGTATTTCCCGTCGGCGGGGACCTTTACCTGTCCGACGAACAGAAGGGCGTAGTTGTTCTCGCGTTTGGCGGGCGAGAGGTCCGGCTGCTCGACGACGCCGGTGTCTTCGGGCTCGAGTTTCTCCCGGTCGGTGAGCTGGTCCTGGTCCTTCGCCTCGTAGTAGGCGTAGACGAGGCCGGGTTGGGCGGCGACGTAGGTGAAGCTCTTTGAGTCCTTCGCGGCGTTGGCCGCCTCCGACCGGTCCTCCACGCCGGAGACGCTGAGGGTGTACACGGTCTCGTCGGCCAGTTCGGAGGTCGTCAGGAGGACCGACATCCCGTCCTCGGCGACGACGGCTTCGGTAATCCGCGCGCCGCCGCTGAGCGAGTAGTTGTCCGTCTTCCCGGCCGAGTCGGGCTGCACCGGCTCGGAGAAGGCCACCTTCACGCGCCCCGGGCCGGGTGTGACCACCTCGGCGATCCCGGGCCCGGCGGTGTCGGGCTTGACGACGATCGCGTCGGCGACCGCCCCGGTCTTGTCGTGACCGTCCGAGGCCTTCCACGTGAAGGCGTCCTTCCCGGTGAACCCCGCGGCGCGGTATAGCTCGCCGAGGTCGGCCCGGTCATCTCCAGTTCGCCGTGCTCGGCGTCCTCGACGATCTCGACGGTCAGCACGTAGTCCACGTCGTCGGCGTCCTCGACGGGGAAGTCGATCGCGGCGGTCTTGCCCTCTGCGCAGGTGACCGAGACCCGCTCGGTCTGCGGGGGCTTGTTGTCTTTCTTAATCTCGTTGAGGGCCTGCTGGATCGCCCGGCGGACCTCCTCGGTGGCGTCCTCGGAGACCTCGACCAGCGTGGGCGCCGCCGGGGCGGCCGCGTGCTTCATCCCGCCCAGTGCACGGATCGCCAGCAGCCGCAGGCCTTCCTCGCCCTCCTTGACCACCGCAATCAGCGTGGGCATCGCCTTGGCCCGGTCCACCTTCAACGTCGCGCCGAGCCGGTCGTAGAGGTCCGGCTTCTGCTCGCGCATGGCGGTCTTCATCATCCGGAAGATCGCCGGCATGTGCTCGTTCTTGCCCGGGAGGACCTTGCGGAGCGTCTTGCCGAGCAGGTCGAAGAGCCCGGGGTCGGGGCGCTGCATCGCCTTCTTCATCCGGGCGATCAGCTCCGGGCCGATGTGCCCGGCGGTCTCGCCCACCGCCCCGAGGGCGCGGGCGGCGTGGATCTGCGTCTGCCAGTTCTTCGCTTCCAGCAGCGGCATGATCCTGGGGATCAGCGCTTTCTGCTTCTCGGCCGGGATCTGGGCGATGCCCTTGACCGCCTGCCGCCGGGGCTTGAGGTAGCGGTGCTGAAGACCGGCGAGAATCTCGTCCGGCTCGGTGGGAATCTCCGCCTCCTCGGCAGCGGCGAGAAGTCCGGGCAGACAGAGAATCAGCAGGGCGGCCAGTCGATAGCGCATGGGAGGTCTCCTTCTGGAAATCTTCGGCTTGTGAGCTTCCGACGCGTTCCCGCCGGAATCGTCGTAGACAGTGTATGCGTCCCTTTCCTCGTCTAACGGGCTTGCCCCCGGGCGGGGTTCGCAGCTACCTGGACTTCTTTGGCGGCGGCGGGAGGCGCAGGACCATGAGGTAGCCCTCGGCGCCGGCGTCTGTGGCGGCTCGGCGCCTGGGTTTCGTCGGGGCCGTCCCGCGGGGGCTGGTCCCGACGATGACCGCCCGGTCGCCGCGGCGGGCGACGGAGCGGAGGTCGGCGTCCGGCGCCCCGGCCGTGACGGCGCGGGCGAAGTCGGGCTCGTAGAGTCGGACGAAGCTTCGGGTGAGTTCCCGGTCCCGCGGGTCCTCGGGCTTCCGTTCGGTCGCCCGCCAGAGGGCGTCGTGGGTGATCCCGAACCCCCCGGTCTGCCGCCCGAGGCACAGGACGCGCCCGCCCGGGCTCCCGGCGACGTCCATCGCCCAGGCGGCCCGCAACCGTCCGTCGCGGAAGCCCGCGATGTGGTTGCCGCCCCTCAGCGTGAGCTTCCCGGAGCCCAGCCGGACCACTGCGCCCCAGAAGAGCACCCGTCCGCGGAAGCTGTGCACCGAACCGCGCAGCGCCTCGGCGGGCCTGGTGTAGTCCTGCGGGTCCTTGCGGAGCAGGTCCGTGTGGTTGTAGATACGGAAGCTCAGGA
>CAYTQL010000123.1:0-1882 GCA_964439555.1 uncultured Planctomycetaceae bacterium
TTAGTTCAATTAGTCAAGCGGAAGCTAAAACTTTTGCGGAGGGGAATCTTCCCGGCGAGCTTCCTGGTCACGGCGTTGGCGTTGAACCCGCCGACCAGGACCAGCGAGAGCTTCTCGAGGTGCTCGTCGGTGACTTCGGCGTCCTTGAGGTATCGCGGCGTGACGTGCTGCCACCGTTCCCACTGGCGCAGCCTGCGCCGGGCGACGCGCCGGACGAACGCCCGCATCCGCGGGTCTTGGGCGATGGCGCCCTCGACGATCGCGAAGGGCGTGTTCTGCACGTCCCGGATCGGGCCGTCGAGGATCGGGCCCTTGCGGCGTTTCCCGGGGGAGTAGCCCTCGGCCCGCAGCGTCACCGGACCGCGGGCGAAGGTGTGCTGCCCGCGGTCCTTCATGTTCCAGAAGATGCGCACCGACGGCGCCCGCCGCGCGCCCTGCTGCCTGGGCACGAGCTGTTCCGGCGGGTCGAGCTTCAGCTCCAGGACGTTCTCGGTGTCCACGCGGATGGTCTTCGGGTCCACGACGGTGGCCACGGCGTTGGCGAATGCGTACGGGTCCTCGCGCTGGGTGACCCTCAGCCAGTGGGCCCGGGCGGTCCGCAGGTCGGCGGTGCGGAGGCGGACCGTCCGCGGGGCGCGGTTCAGCGTGTGCCGGAGCATCCAGGCGACGGTCCTGCGCTCGCAGCCCAGCCCGCCGTGCCCCTTGCCGGGGTGCTCCCAGTAGCGCACCGGGTAGCCCCAGCGCTGGAGCATCCGCACGACGTAGCGGGAGTGGTCGGGTTCGACCCGCTCGTCCTCGCTGCCCTGGTTGACGAACGTCGGCGTGTGCAGGAGCGTCTCGGCCATGGCGAAGCTGCTCTCGTCCTCGCGGCGGAAGCGCTCCAGCGGGGTCAGCTCGGCGAGCTCCTCGGGCTCGCTGCAGGCGTGGTGGTCCCAGCCGCCGTAGATCGGGGCGATCGCCGCGAAGAGGTGCACGTGCGAGCTCCCGACGGTCCAGGCGCCCGCTCCGCCCATCGAGTAGCCGGTGAGGTAGACGCGGTCCGGGTCCACGCGGAACAGCTCCATCGCCCGTTTCGTGGCGCGGATGACGTCGTCGGACCCGAACCCGACGTACCCCGTGTTACCGCGCCCGTGGGGCTCGACGGCGATGACCCCGGTGTTCTGCGAGGTGTTGTGCGTTCGCTTGGCGGCGTTCCACCACTGCGAGTACTCCGGGTTTCGGGGGTTGTACCCGTGCAGGACCACCAGCAGCGGCCAGCGGCGGTCCTTCGCGGCGTGGTCGTAGTCCGGGGGCAGGTACGCCCGCGCGTATTGGGCGGAGTCGTCCACCGCATCCCGCCAGGCGAGGCGGAGGAACCCGTGGGCGTGCAGGGCGGATTCCGTCCCGCGCTCGATCTCGGCATGTTCGAACAGGGGGGAGTGGACCTCGCCGGCGGGGACCCCGGCGGCGTCGGCGTCGGTTCGCGGGTCGCCCCCGGCGCGGTCGATCAGCAGAATCGCGGCCATGCGGAGGCGCAGGTCGTCCGGCCGGGTGGGGCGTTCGGGGAGTTCGTCGGCGGCGTCGAGGAGGCGTTTGGCCTGTTTCGTCCAGTCGCCCTTGTACCAGTCGAGATGCGCCCAGCGGGCCCGCTCGTCCGGGACGATCGCCGGGTAGCGCAGGTGCAGCTCGACGGGCCCGTCCGGCCAGTCGGCGGTGTCCAGCTTGATCCGCTCGCCGCGTTTGGCCCGCCCGGCGGCGAGGGTTTTCCCGCCCGGCGCCATGGCGACGGCGTCGACGTGGGTTCCGTCCCAGAGCGCCTTGGCCCGGCCGGTGTCCGTCTCGACGACCAGCAGGGAACGTTCGGCGTCGGGGCGGGAGACGATCTCGGGCGCCGGGCGAGCCT
>CAYTQL010000123.1:1892-8522 GCA_964439555.1 uncultured Planctomycetaceae bacterium
CGGCGGGCAGGACCCGGCAGGAGAGGCCCCAGTTGCCCCGGCCGTTCTCGACCTTCAACAGCAGGTGGTTGACGCCCTTGTTCATCTGCACGGCCACGGTGTCGTCGTCGAGGTGCAATCCGCGTCCGAGGCGATGGTCGTGAACCTTCCGCCCGTTGAACCAGACCTGGAGGCTGTCGTCGCTGCCGAGGGAGAGGACGGCGGGTCCGGGCTCCTCGGCGGTGACGGTCGCGTAGGCGTAGGCGAGGGTGAACTGTCGCGGGGCGTCGGGGAGGGCGTCGAAGAGGCGGACCTTCGGGCCCGGGCTTTCGTACTTCGTCCACCTGAGCGTTTCACCCGAGGGGGCCTCGACGGTCTGCCCCGCCTCCGGGCGGACCTTCGCCTCCCCGCCGACCGGGGCGAGCAGGTCGGTGTCGAACCGCGCGCCGGCGTCGTGGTTGTAGTCCTCCCCGACGACCGCCTTCTCGGACCGCGGGTTCTCGAAGGGCCCGAGAATCAGCCACTCGGTGACGACCCCCACCTCCGGAGGGGAGAAGGGCTCCCGGAAGACCTGCATTGGGTCCGGCAGGTCCCGCCGGGGCTTCTTGTCGAATTGCTTCCCGGACGAGACTTCGGCGTACTTGGCTTCGACGGTCTTCGCCTTCGGCTTGCCGCCGGGCTTGTCCAGCGGTGCGCAGGACGCCAACGCCACCAGCAGACTCACAGAAGCCCGACCCGACCACCCAGCGTAACCCATCTGACGTCCCTTTCCCTGGTAAGTCTGGTCTATGTTCGGTATTGTGACGCCGACCGGGCTCCCGTCAAGCGCGAACACGGTGGTCCTGCCGGGGCGCCCTTTTTATGGCATTGCCACAGGGCGGGCGCGCACCGGGGTCCCCGGCGCCTAGGCACCGGAAAACCCGTCCGGCGGGACGACGAACACATCCACCGAGAACCCGGTCGTCCCGCCGGCGTGCTGGAGCCAGCCGGCCGTGCGGCAGACGGCGTCGAAAGGGGCGTCGGGGTCCACCGCCACGCTTGGCGGCTTCGGGCGGACGTGATACGCCCGGGGCGCGAAGCGCCGGTAGATCGGCGTCGCGCCGAGCGGGCCGATCGCCTTGCCGCCGAGCAGTACGGCGCCTGTGGCGTTGACCGCGAGGGTCGCGGACGGAGTCGGGGGGGGGCTCTGCGCGGCAAGCGGTCCGCCGAACCCCGCGACGAGGGCCCACCCGCAAGCGATCGCCCCCAATGCCCTTGGCATGAAGCGCCCTTTCCTGTGCGAAGGTCCGAATGTGCGATCCGGATGCTACGACGCGTCGCGGCTCCCCGCAATGCTCTGACGCCGCGACGCGCCGCCTTGTTCCGCGCGGCCGCGCGGGCTATCCTGCCCGGACGCCATCCGCCGCGAGCAGGAAGGTTGCATGAGCACCGAAGCCGATGTCAATGCCGTCGTCGCCCGTTGGCGGCGGAACGTGAAGGGCAGCTGTGCTGCGCTTCGACCGCCCGGTGAGCAAGGCGTGGACCTGCGACCTCAACGAGGCGCCCGAGCAGGCGCTCGACGACATGGTCCGGACCGACCCGCTTCTGCGCATCGAGACGCCGTGGCGTGACCTGAACGAGGTCTGCCGTCCGCTCGCCGCCCTTGCCGGTGTGGCGCTGGGGCGCTTGTCCCGCAAGCAGGCCGAGGCGGTGCGGGAGATGTTCCGCGAGAAGTTGACCCAGACGGCTGCGAGCAGGAGACTGGGCATCTCGCAGGCGGCGATGAACCAGCGGTTGACCGCGGCGGGGTATCCGGCGCTGCGTGAGACCGAAGCGTGGTTCCGCAAGACCGTGGTGGACCGAATCGAAGCGGAGAGGTGATGGACTGGCGAATGGGGCTGATCCTGGTCGGTTGCGACGCCCTGGCGACGGCGCCCGTCGGCTGGACGGTCGGGGCGCTGATGGAGCGGTGGCAGGGGCAGCTCAAGACCGCCGAACCGGGTCTGGCACGGGGAGGGTTCTGGATCGGCTGCCTGGAGCGGGTGCTCATCGTGGCGTTCATGATGTTCGGGGAGTACGAAGCCATCGGCTTCCTCGTCACGGCCAAGTCGATCCTGCGGTTCGGTACGAGCAGCACGAACCGGGCCCTGTCGGAGTACATCATCCTCGGCACGTTGCTGAGCATCGTTCTCGCCCTGCCGTTCGGCGGCGTCGCCTGGTGGGCCCGGCTGAGGCTGGTGAGCTGACTTGCTCCCCACGCCCGAGCGAACGCGACGCAACCGGGTCGGCAGCGGGCTCGTTGCGCTGCTGCTTGCGGCCGGGGGGGCGGGCGCGGCGCTGCTGGCGCCGCTGGAGACGCCGGTGCGAATCGGCGTGTTCGCGGGCGCGGCGCTGGCGGCGGTCCTGGCGTACCGGCTTGGCACGCGGAGGCTGCGTCGGCGCGTGCGGCTGCTGGAGCGGGTGAGCTTCCCGCCGCACTGGCGGGACATCCTGGAAGGGCGGGTGGCGTTCTACGCCCGGTTGGACGATCCCGAGAAGCGCCGCTTCGAGCGGATGGCGTTGGTTTTCCTCAGCGAGGTCCGCCTGACCGGCGTCCGCTGCAAAGTCGACGAGACGCTCGCCCTGCTGGTTGCATCCAGCGCGATCATCCCGATTTTCGGCCTGCCGGACTGGGAGTACAAGCGCCTCGGGGAGGTGCTGATCTACCCGCATCATTTCGACGCCGACTTCGGCGCCGACGAGGCGACGGACGCGGCCCTCGGCGTGGTCCACGGGCGGGGGCACGCCGCCTACGGGACGATGGTCCTCTCGCGCCCGGACCTGCTGCGGGGCTTCCGCCGCCACGGGGACGAGAGCAACGTCGGCATCCACGAGTTCGCCCACCTCGTCGACCAGGGCGACGGGGCGATCGACGGCCTGCCGCCGGGGCTCCCGACCGAGCAGCTCCGCCCCTGGATGGACCGCGTGCGCGGGCAGCTCGACGGGCTCGCCGAGCGGGTGGACATGAATGAGTACGGGTTCACCAACGCCCAGGAGTTCTTCGCGGTCCTCAGCGAGTACTTCTTCGAGGCACCGGCGAAGCTCGCGGCAGAGCAACCCGAGCTCTACGCCCTGCTTCGCCGCGCCTACCGCCAGGACCCCCGCGCCCGCTTCGCAGGCCTGCGCAAACGCAACTGGCGCAAGAAGACCCGCGACATCGGCCGAAACGACCCCTGCCCCTGCGGCTCCGGCGAGAAGTACAAACGCTGCTGCCTCTACAAACACCAGGACACCGACTGGCGCAGCTACCTGCGGGGCTGAGCCGAACGTCATCCTTACGGAACACGGTTGACCGTCGGCGGTTGCGATGGCAGAATACGCCTCAACTCGTCACACGGATGGAGCTCAGGACAGGATGTTCGAGAGAATCACCGAAAGGGGCTTCCAGGTCCTCACGCTGCATCACGCCGGGGCGATCCTTGAGAAGGACATGCCCGAGGCGGCCGGCGAACTCGAGTCGGTTCTGGCGAGGATCGAGTTGCGGGTGGAAGAACTGGTGCGCGGCGGCGGTGGCGAATCGCAGCTCACACAGCGAATACGACGTGAATTGAGCGGGCTGGGCTGGAAGAAGCACAGTTTCGAGATCAAGAAGGTCGTCGACGGCGTGGAGAAGGAGTCGATCTCCCACGTTGTTGACCATGTCAAGCGGTTCGCTGCGGGGACAGTCGCACTCGAGATCGAGTGGAACAACAAGGACCCGTTCTTCGACCGGGACCTCGACAACTTCAAGCGGCTTCATGCGGACGGGGTGATTTCCGTTGGTGCGGTCGTCACGCGTGGGGAATCGCTCCAGGCTTCGCTGCGGGAGGCGGTGGAGCAGTTCGCCCGGGACCGGGCGGTCGGAGATGCCGGGAGGCTCCGGGAGTTCTACACGCCGACCGCCCGGCAGCTCCGTAACATTGAGCGATGCGTCGGCAGCGAGGACGATTTCGCACGCGGATGGGCCCGCGCCTTCGTGTCGGACAAATTCGGCGAATCGACGACGCACTGGCGCAAGCTGGAAGACCGCGTTCACCGGGGCGTGGGCAACCCGTGCCCGCTGCTGCTGATCGGGATTCCGCGCAGCGTAGTGATGATCTGACAGGCAGGAGGCTGACCATGGCCAAGCGCTTTGATCGAACCGAGCCGAACCCCGCAGAGGATCTGATGGGCAAGGCGCAGGGACCGTATTCAACGATCCTCGCGGACCCGCCGTGGCAGTTTCAGAACCGCACGGGGAAGGTCGCCCCGGAGCATCGGCGGCTGCTGCGGTATCCGACGATGGAACTACGCGAGATCATGGAGTTGCCGGTCTCGCGCCTGGCGGCGGCGAAATCGCACCTCTATCTCTGGGTCCCCAACGCCCTGCTCGCCGAGGGGCTCAACGTGATGGAGGCGTGGGGCTTCACCTACAAGACCAACCTCGTGTGGTACAAGATCCGAAAGGACGGCGGACCCGACGGGCGGGGCGTGGGCTTCTACTTCCGCAACGTCACCGAGTTGATCCTCTTCGGCGTCCGGGGTTCGATGCGGACGCTCCAGCCCGGGCGCAGGCAGGTGAACCTCCTGGCCACCCGCAAGCGGGAGCACTCCCGCAAACCGGACGAGATCTACGACATCATCGAGGCCTGCTCGCCGGGACCGTACCTGGAACTGTTCGCCCGGTTCGGCCGGTCGGACTGGGACCAGTGGGGCAACGAAGACGTGGAGGAGAACTTTTTCCACGGGGTCGCCAAGCGTAAGGCGCATCAGGAAGGGCAGTTACGCCTGCTCGATGGCCCCAAGGGGTACCGCGGCCGGAAGCCCGCCGACGGCGCGGCGTAGCGCACCGGCTCCTCCGTTTTGCCTGTGTCACACGGGAGGCACTGTCCTCTGAGCGCTCTGTCCCTGCGCGGGGGCGGTTGGGGGGGTCAGGTCGTTGCGTAGACGGCTTCGATGATGCCCTTGATGTACCCGTAGGCCCAGGCGAAGTGCTGGCGCCCGCCGGGGTCGTCGGCGTGGGAGGGGGTGTGGTCGGGCATGAGCAGGCCGTGGTAGGGGCTCTCGTGGGTCTTCACGAACTTCTTGAGCCCGGCGACGCTGTCGAGCACCTGGTCGACGTTCCAGCGGTTCTTATCGGGCATCGGCGGGTCGTTGGGGTGGCAGCTCAGGCGGACCTTCGCTTCGGTCGCCACGGGAACGACCTTCCCGAGGAAGTAGGCGATGCGGTCCCACAGTTCCTCGCCCGTCACTTCACCGATCGAGGGCTTGTTCTGGGACTCGACCTTGGCGAGGTCCCACGCGCCGTATTGCCCGCCGCCGCGCCCCGTGACCTTGCCCGTCCGGGCCCGCCAGACGCGGACGTGGAGGTATACTCTCGCCTGTACACCGGTTGCCGTTCTACGGCTTCGGTTTGCCCGGCCAGTCTACGACGGCGCCGCGGTCGGCGCTGGTGGCGTGCTGGGCGTAGCGTCCGAGGACGCCGTGGCGGATCGGCGCTTCGCGGGGTTCGTAGGTTTTGCGGCGGCGTTCGAACTCGGCGGCCGAGACCTTCGCGTCGATCGTGCCGTTGGGGATGTCGATGGCGATTTCGTCGCCTTCCTGGAGGAGTCCGATCTCGCCTCCGGCGGCCGCTTCGGGGCTGATGTGCCCGATGCACGCCCCGGCGGTCCCGCCGCTGAAGCGTCCGTCGGTGATCAGCGCGCACTGGTCGCCGAGGCCCATGCCCTTGATGTAGCTGGTCGGGGCGAGCATCTCCTGCATCCCGGGCCCGCCGCGGGGTCCCTCGTTGCGGATGACCACCACGTCCCCGGGGCGGACCTTCCCGCCGAGGATGCCGTCGCAGGCCTCTTCCTGGCTCTCGAAGATCCGCGCGGGCCCGGTGTGGGTGTACATCGCCGGGTCCACGCCGGCGAGCTTGACCACCGACCCGTCGCGCGAGATGTTCCCGTACAGCACCGCCAGGCCGCCCTTGGCGGTGTAGGCGTCGTCCAGGCGGCGGATGACGTGTTCGGCGTCCACGGCGCCCTTGTTCCTGACCGGCAGCTTCTCGGGCTTCCCGCCGCGGTACATCGCGCGGACCTGTTCCACCGTCCGCCCCGTCGCCTGCGAGCCGTGTTTGTAGTTGCGCTTCGCCTTGGGCAGGCAGTCGTCGCTGCGGAGGGACCATTTCTCCAGGTTCGCCATCACCGTCTCGCCGGTGACGGTCTTGCAGTCGGTGTTCACCAGGGAACGCTTGTCCCACCAGAGCTGCCCGAGGATGGTGTGAATCCCCCCGGCCGCGTGCACGTCCTGGATGTGGTAGATCGTGCCGTCCGGGGTGGCGCTGGGGGCGACGCGGCAGATGTTGGGCGTCTTGCGCCCGATGCGCTCGATGTCCTTGAGCGTGAAGTTCACTCCCGCCTCGTTGGCCATCGCGAGCATGTGCAGGATCGTATTGGTGGACCCGCCCATCGCCATGTCGAGGGCGAAGGCGTTCTGGAAGGCCTTCTTGGACAGGACCCGCCGCGGGAGCAGGGGGTAGGTCTTCTTGCAGCCGCCCTCGGCCCATTCCTTCGCCATGGCGACGATGCGCTTGGCGGCGGTCTTGAACAGGTCCATCCGCGCCGGGCTGGTTGCCAGGATGGTGCCGTTGCCGGGCAGGGCGATGCCGATCGCCTCGCAGAGGCAGTTCAT
>CAYTQL010000124.1:0-8484 GCA_964439555.1 uncultured Planctomycetaceae bacterium
GGGAGGGGAACGGGGGGGGGGGGGGGGGCTGGCCGCTGCGGCGCGGAACGTCGCCGCCGCTGGGGGGCGTCTGCTTCCGGGCGCGGGCGAATCCGGTGCGGTGGTCATTTCCCGGCATATCCTGTAAGGTCTTGGGCTCGCCCCCAACAGGTTTTCGGAGGTGCTATGAGTGACAGGATCGACATAATCCAGCGGATGAAGCAGCGGCCCATCGTCCTGGACGGCGCGATGGGGACGATGATCTACAAGCACGGCGTCTTCATCAACGTCTGCTACGACGAGCTGAACCTCTCCAAAAGCGACCTGGTCTCGCAGATTCACCGCGAGTACGTCCAGGCGGGCGCCGACGCGATCGAAACGAACACGTTCGGCGCCAATCCGATGAAGCTGCGCGCCCACGGGCTCGCGGAGCGGTGCGGCGAGATCAACCGCGCCGCGGTCGCCCTCGCCCGGGCGGAGGCGGGCGACGAGCTCTACGTCCTCGGGTCGGTCGGTCCGTGCACCACCGCCGTGCAGGCGTGGACCGAGCGGAAGGTCTCGGAGGAGGTCGCCGCCGCATTCGGCGAGCAGATCGACGCCCTCGTCGACGCCGGGGTGGACGCGATCCTGCTGGAGACCTTCAGCAACCTCCACGAGATCGAGCTGGCCGTCGAAGCGGCGTCCCGGCACGACGTGCCGATCATCGCGTCGGTCTCGGCGAACCAGGACGGCGTGACCGCGGCGGGGTCCAACGCCGACGCCGTCATCCGCGCCCTCGACGCCAATGCGCACGTCGGGGCGGTGGGGCTCAACTGCGGGATGGGCCCCGGCGGGATGATCGTCGTGCTGCCCAAGATCCTCCCGCACGTCAACAAGCCCATGCTGGCGATGCCCAACGCCGGGATGCCCCGCGTGGTCGGCGGGCGGACGCTGTACCTCTCGAGTCCGGAGTTCTTCACCGAGTACGCCAAGCGGTTCGTCGAGATGGGCGCCCGCGGGGTCGGCGGATGCTGCGGGACCAACCCGGAGGACATCGCCGAGGCGGCCCGCGCCGTCAAGAGCCTCTCCGGGGTCAAGGAACACGTGACCATCGAGGCCGCTCCCACCGACGCCCAGGCCGTCGAGGTCGAGGTGATCCCCCCCGAGAAGAAGTCCCGCTTCGCCGCCCGCCTCTGCGCCGGCGAGCGGGTGACCAGCGTGGAGATGCTCCCGCCCAAGACCGGCTCGCTCGAGCCGATGCTCGACAAGTGCCGCCAGTGCCGCGACGCCGGCGTGGACGCGATCAACGTCCCCGACGGGCCCCGGGCCTCGGCGCGGATCAGCCCGATGATCACCTCCCTGGCGATCGAACAGAAGGCGGACATCGAGTCGGTCCTGCACTACTGCTGTCGCGACCGCAACCTCATCGGCATGCAGTCGGACCTGCTCGGGGGCTACGCGGCGGGGCTGCGGAACTTCCTGATCGTCACGGGCGACCCGCCGAAGCTGGGTAACTACCCGGACGCCACCGGCGTCTTCGACGTCGATGCGATCGGGTTGTCGCAGGTCTGCACCAACCTCAATTACGGCCGGGACATCGGCGGCGCGCCGATCGACCCGCCGACGGGTATCTTCATCGGCGTCGGCGCCAACCCGGTGGCCGTGGAGCTTGAGCGGGAGATCGAACGCTACTTCGCCAAGATCGACGCCGGGGCGGAGTTCGCGATCACCCAGCCGGTCTTCGACACCGACGCGCTGATCGCCTTCCTCGACCGCGTGGAGCAGTACGAGAAGACGATTCCGGTGATCGCGGGCGTCTGGCCGTTGCTGAGCTACCGCAACGCCGAGTTCATGAACTCCGAGGTCCCCGGCGTGGAGGTGCCCGAGAACGTCCTGAAGCGCATGGAAGCCTGTCGAACCAAGGAGCAGGGGCGGGCCGAGGGCGTCGCCATCGCACGCGAGGCGATGGAGAAGATCGCCTCCCGCGTCCAGGGCTTCCAGGTCTCGGCGCCGCTGGGCATCCTCAGCATCGCCATGAAGGTCCTCGACGGCGTCGAGGAACTGTGAACCGCGCGGCGTCGGGCGTCCGAGGCGCCCGCGTCCGCCGTCTCTCGGCGCGCGGAAGAGGCCTGGGGCGGTTGCGTGGGGGCGAGCACCGTTGCCAAAGCCTCTTACCGCTGCGGGTCCCCCTGGACCGCGCTACGTTATCTTCGCCGGGAGCGAGTCCAGCGAGTCCAGAAATTCGTCCGCCCTATTCAATAGCTCCTGAAACCATGGAGATACGTTGAAGTATCCCTGTTTCTCACCCGGCGTTTCGTGCATCTCCACGCGAACGCCGGCCAAGCGGGCCCGGCGGGCGAACTCGCGCCCGCCGACGGCGTGCGGGACGCCCGTCAAGCTTGCGGGCGCACCTCGCGGGCACGTAGACTACCGGGCGAGGAGCCCTCATGCCCGCATTCGTCCCGTTCCTGGACATTCCCGACGAATTCCGAGACTACCCGGGAGCGGAGTACGTCGTCTTGCCCGTGCCCTACGAGGCGACGGTAACCTACAAGGGCGGCGCCGCCGGGGGACCCGCGGTTATCCTCGAAGCGTCGCAGGAGATCGAGGAGTACGACGAGGAACTGCGGGGCGAGTTCTTCCGCGCGGGGATCCACACGATGCAGCCGGTGGAGTCCGAGCCGACGCCGGCGCGGCAGGTCGCCAAGCTGCGTGACCTGGCGCGGGCGGTCCTGCGGGACGGGAAGTTCCTGCTGACCCTCGGCGGAGAGCACAGCATCACCCCGCCGCTGGTGGTCGCGACGGCCGAGGCGCTCGGCCGGCCGGCGGTCCTCCAGGTGGACGCCCACTCGGACCTTCGCGACGTCTACCGCGGCGAGCGGAACAACCACGCCTGCGCGATGCGGCGGGTGTTGGAGACCACGGAGGAGGTCGCCCAGGTGGGCATCCGCAGCTTCGCCCGGGCGGACGTGGAGCAGTGCCCCGAGCAGGTGCGCCGGTTCGTGACGGCGGAGGTCATCGCGGCGCGCGACGACTGGGTGGAACTCGCCCTTGACCGTCTCCCGCCGGATCGCCCGGTCTACGTGACCATCGACGTCGACGGGCTGGACCCGTCGATCGCCCCGGGCGTCGGGACGCCCGAACCCGGGGGGCTCACCTGGCGTCAGTTGCTGGGGCTTCTGCGGGCGCTGTGCGCGCGGCGACGGGTCGTCGCGGCCGACATCGTGGAGGTCCGCCCGATCCCGCCGAACCACATTACCGAGGCGTTGGCCGCCCGGTTGGCCTATAAGATCGTCTGCTACACCCAGGCCCGCGAGGAGACATGACCGACGCCGCCGACAGTCCGCCGCCCGCCGGCGCGGAGAAACGCCGCGGGACCTTTATCGCCGAGGTGCTCGACAACGTCCGCCTCTGCGAGGATCACTACCGCCTGACGCTGGGGCTCGAGCGGTTTCCCCGCTCGCGTCCGGGGCAGTTTGTGCAGCTCCAGTGCCGCTACCTCACCGACCAGCCCGGTGCACGCGAAGCCGACTGGCCGGAAGGACAGCCGCCTCGTCTCAACCAGGCGGAATTGACCGATTGCGAGCCGCTGCTGCGCCGCCCCCTGAGCATCGCCGGGCGCACCGACAGCGCCGTGGACGTGGAGTTGGAGTTGATCTACCGCACCATCGGGACCGGGACGCACTGGCTGGCTGCGGTCCGCCCCGGGCGGCGGCTGAGTGTGCTGGGCCCGCTGGGCAACGGGTTCGACATCCCGGAGGACAAGACCATCGGCGCCCTGGTCGGCGGGGGCGTGGGCATCCCGCCGATGATCTACCTCTCCCACGCGATGCACGCCCGCGGGATGGACGTGGTGAGCTTCTCCGGCGCGGCCCGGCGGGCGCTGCTCCCGCTGACCCTGCTGCCCGACGCGACGCCCAGCGTGGACGGCGACCCGGACGAGTGCATCGCCGAGTTCGCCCCGCCGATCCGCAGCGTGGCGGCCACCGACGACGGATCGCTGGGGTTCCACGGCTATGTCAGCGCCGCCTTCGAACGCTGGCTGGACGCCGAGGCGGTGGACCCGGAGACCCTCGTCGCCTGCGCCTGCGGACCCGAGCCGATGATGCAGGCCGTCGGACGCACCTGCGCCGAGCGGGGCATCCTCTGTTTGCTCGCGCTCGAGCGTCACATGGCCTGTGGGATGGGCACCTGCCAGAGTTGCATCGTCCGGATCGCCGACGAGAGCGAACGCGGCTGGAGCTACAAGCTCTGCTGCACCGACGGACCGGTCTTCGACGCGCGGACGGTGTTGTGGTGAGAGCGGGCGCCCGGTTCCGGACTCCCGGCGGCTCGGCGCTTTCTGCTATACTCATCCCCATGAAACGCGCGTTGCTCATTCTGCTGCCGTTGGCGTTCCTGACCGGTTGCCCGGTGACCCAGTCGCAGGATACGCCGGTGGACCCGGTGCGTCTCGTCGAGCCCCGCACGCGGCGGGGGTACCGGCTGTACGTGCCCAGCTACCACACGAAGGACCGCCAGTGGCCGATGGTCATCGTCCTGCACGGGACGCGCCCGTACGACTCGGCGTGGCTTCAGATGAAGGAGTGGAAGGCCCTGGCCGAGGAAAAAGGGCTCATCGTGGTCTGCCCGGAGCTGGACAGCTCGCAGGGCATCCTCCCGGTGATTCCCGATCTGTGGTGGGGAGACCTCGAGGAGGACGAACGGGCGGTCCTGGCGATCTACGACGAGGTCGCCGCCCGCTATAACGTCGACCGCAAGGCGGTGATGCTTACGGCCTTCTCGGCCGGGGGATACTCGATGTACTGGATCGGGCTTCAGAACCCGCGGCGGTTCAGCTCGATCGTCGGGCGCGGCTGCAACATTAAGAAGGAGTTGCTGGAGCGTCTGAAGCTCACCGAGGCGTCGCGGAAGGTCCCGGTCATGCTCTTCTGGGGCAAGGACGACCTCCCGCCGATCCAGAAGCAGGGCTGGCTGGCGGTGCAGTACCTGCGGGGGCAGCGCAACTGCTTCAACGTGGAATGGGACGAGGTCTCCGGCGGTCACCTGCGCCGCCCGGAGCTCAACTACCGCTACTGGCTGCCCCACCTGCCCAAACCGTACCGCAAGTAGCGACGTTCACCGCGGAGACGACGAGCACGACCGGGCCCGCACTGCGCGTGAGCACACCTTTGACACCTCCGCGCCTGCGGCGATAGCATACGCGGACGATCGGACGCCACCATGCTCGCGATTATCAGTGACATCCATTCGAACACCGCCGCCCTCCAGGCGGTGCTCGACGATATCGACCGCCGCGGGGCCGAGAAGATCGTCTGCCTCGGCGACGTCCTCGGTTACGGGCCCGAGCCCGCCGCCTGCCTGGACATGCTGCGCAGGCGGGTCTCGATCTGCCTGATGGGCAACCACGACTTCGCGGTGCTCTACGAGCCGACCAAGTTCAACATCGGCGCCGAGGCCGCGTGCTTCTGGACCCGGCGGACCCTCGAATCCGAGCCCGACGACGAGCAGCGCAACGCGCGCTGGGGCTTCCTCGGCTCGCTGACGGTCAAGGAGACGCTCTCCGGCGAGCCCTACGGCGCCGACGGGCTGACCTTCGTCCACGGGTCGCCGCGCCGCCCGGTCAACGAGTACATCTTCCCGGACGACATCTACAACAACTCCGGGAAGCTCCGCGGCGCCTTCGAACGCTTCGGGCACCTCTGCTTCGTGGGACACACCCACGTGCCGGGGGTGTTCGTCGAGACCCCGGATTTCTACAGCCCCGACGAGCTGGAGGAGGTCTACGAAATCCAGCCCGGTCGCAAGGCGCTGATCAACGTCGGATCGGTCGGCCAGCCGCGGGACCGCGACACCCGCGCCAGCTACGTGCTCGTCGGCGACGGGACGGTGCAGTTCGCCCGCGTCGAGTACGACGTGATCGCCACTGTTGACAAGGTCTACGCCATCCCCGAGCTGGACGACTACCTCGGCGCCCGGCTCAAGGAAGGCCGCTGAGAGCCCGCCACCCGCCAACCCCCACCAGGATGCCCACGTTGAGAAGATTCCTCCCGACCGCCGCAGCCCTCCTGATGCTCCCGGGCCTGCTCGACGCCCAGGCGACCCGCACGCGACCCGCCACCGAACCCGCGGCGATCGAACCGCCCGCCCTCGTCCCCTGGGCCGCCTCGTCCGAACAAACCGTCCGTCTCGGTCAGCTCGACCCCGCCTCGGGCTACAAGTTCCAGTTGGTCATCAGCAATCGCGGCGCGGGCATCGCGTCGCTCAAGCTCAGCGACTACTACGAGACCGACGAGGACAAGCGGCGCGCCGAGGAGTCCGAGGACCACGCCGAGTACCTCAAGACCGTCGAGCAGTCGCCGGCGTACCGCGGACACTACCGGCTGCTCGGGCCCGTCAAGGGCGAGAATCGCCTCGACCTGCCCTACCAGACCGGCGTGATGACGGTCACCTTCGAAGACGGGCGCACGATGCAGTACTCCCTCCGCGACGCCCTGTGGACCTGGGCGCCCGGCGCGCGGACGCAGTCGGCCGAGTCCGAGAACTTCACCATGCACTGGCAGCTTCGGCGCCTCGCCGACCCCGACGCCGAAACAGCGTCCGAGCGGTACGCCCCGCTGCTGACGGTCCGCAAGACCTGGACGGTCACGAAGGGCTCCTACTCGGCCGGGCTGACGCTGGCGTTCGAGAACCACACCGACCAGCGAATGGCGGTGTCGATCTCCCAGTACGGCGCCGCCGGCGTCCCGCAGGAGAACTACCGAGACCAGGACCTCCGCCGGGTCGCCTACGGCTACTGGGTGACCGAGTCGAAACGCGCCCAGCCGCAACTCAAGGGCCCCGGGGCGCTACAGGAGATGAACCTCTACGAGCCCGTGACCTACGGGACGAGCAACCACGCCAACCCGATGCTCTGGATCGGGCACGTAAACAAGTACTTCGGCTCGATGATGTACCTGACGCCCACCACCGACGAGGACGTGGTCGCCAACACCTACCGGGCGGGGTTCTTTACCGCCGCGGCGATGGACGGACCCGTCGAGCGGACCTGGCTGACGGGCATCTCGCTGCCGCAGGTCTCGCTGGAGCCGGCCGGGAAGACCGGATCGAGCCGGCGCGTGGCGTTCGACGTCTTCGCGGGGCCCAAGAAGCAGTCGCTCTTCAAGAGCGTCACGCTGTACGACCAGCTCAACTACATCGGGACCATCGACCTGAGCGGGTGCTTCTGCGCCTCGGACACCCTCGCGCTGGGGATGATGTGGCTGCTGGGCAAGCTTTCCTGGCTGGCGATCGGCAACTACGGCGTGGCGATCATCTTTCTGGTGGTCCTGGTCCGCATGGCGCTGCACCCGCTGACGAAGCGCGGGCAGATCAACATGCACCGGATGCAGAGGCTCGCGCCCGAGATGAGCAAGCTCAAGGAGAAGTACAAGGACGACAAGGAGACACTCAACCGCGAGATGATGCGGCTGTACAAGGAGGGCGGGTCCAACCCGCTGCTGGGCTGCCTGCCGATGCTGCTCCAGATGCCGATCTGGATCGCCCTGTACACGGCGCTGCGGGTCTCGGTGGAGCTTCGGCACGCGGCGTTCCTGCCGGTCTGGCTGACGGACCTCGCCCGCCCGGACGCCCTGGTGAGCTTCGGGGCCGACTACTGGCTCATCGGGGAGAGCTTCAACCTCCTGCCGCTTCTGGTCTGCGTGGCGATGTTCCTCCAGATGAAGTTCAACCCCTCCATGGCCGCCCAGCGGACCGCCGCAACGCCCGAGCAACAGCAGCAGCAGAAGCTCATGAAGTACATGATGCCCGGGATCATGCTGTTCATCTTCTACAAGATGCCCTCCGGGCTGAACCTCTACATCATGACCTCCACCTTCGCCGGCGTCGCCGAGCAGCACGTGATCCGCAAGCACATCGCCGAGAGGGAAGAAGCCGACGGAGAAACCGTCGTCAGCGCCCCCGGAAAGCAGCCCCGCGGCAAGCGCCCGAAGAAGCCCAAGGGCCCGTTCCACATCAAACAGGGGTAAACGGCGCGACGCAGCGACCGGCGACATAGCGACAGGCGGGCGCCGGTGCGGCGATCGGGCGATCGGCCGGCGGGTCGCACGGATGCGGCGGGAGGCGTCTTGGGGCGCCCTCTGAACAGGACCAGACGGTGGCCGAGAACGTGACCGCGCCCATCACCGGCAGCACGTTGTTCTTCCACGGGTCGCACGGCTACCTGCGGACCTTGACCAGCCTCTACTGCTTCGGCGAGTAGTCGTCAGACCCGGGTTGACGCGTCGGAGCCCCAAGCGAGCCGAGGTACTTGTCGTACAGATCGTCAACTCGTAGAATCTCCTCAGTATCGTCGCAGTGGACGCAGGTTTTCTGCGATCCCCGGGCGAGATCAGGCGAGAGGATCCGACGGCTGATCTCGCACCAGAAAGGCAGCAAACACAATTCGTTGTGCTGCATGCTCAGCACCTGCGCCCGTAGCTCAATTGGATAGAGCATCGGTCTTCGGAACCGAGGGTTGGGGGTTCG
>CAYTQL010000125.1:0-8405 GCA_964439555.1 uncultured Planctomycetaceae bacterium
CGTCGGTAATCAGCACCACCGCGGCGATCTCCTTGCCCGCGCTGGCGTACTGCTCGAACACGCCCTGGGCGGAATCGCCGATCGCCGTCGCCAGCCCGCCGGCGCGGAGCGTGGGCAGCGGCTCGAGCCCCGCGGAACCCACCAGCGTGCGGGTGGGTTTCGCCTCCGCCGCGAAGGGGAAGAGCACCACCTCCGCCTGCCCGGCAAAGCTCTCCAGGGCGTCCCTGTTGTCCGTCAGAGCCTGCTGGACCGACTCGATCCGCGGGATCAGCAATTCATCGTCGCCGACCTCGGTCTGCCTGTAATCGGCCGGCATGTCCTTGCGGGACATCGACTTGCTCACGTCCACCCCCACGAGCACCACCCGGTGAACCTCCCGCTGGACGGTGTGCACCCGCTTGAGCCCGAGGTTCCAGCCCAGCAGCAGCGCGATCGCCGCCAGACGCAGGGCGAGCAGCAGCGCCTTCGAGCGGCGTCTCAGCGGCGCGGTGGTCCGCCGGTAGGCCCTCAACGACCAGACCACGCCCAGCGCCCCCAACGTCAACACCGCCCCGGGCTGCGAGCCCCGCGGTCGCCAGAGCACGCAGAGCGCCGCCAGCAGCAGAACCCCGCCGAGACGCAGCGACGCGAAGAGCAACCGCCGCCCGCGGACCGCCTCGCCGAGGATGATTCCCACGAGCTGGTAGAGTCCGGCCGCGGCGATCAGCGCCCCGGCCGCAACCAGCGCCCCCACCAGCGACTCGCCCGGCGAATGCCCGATCAGCAGCATGATCCCCGCGACCGCGGCCGGCGGGGCGAGCAGCCCGGTCCCGACCGCCAGCCCGCGTCCGAGTCCGAATCGGCGGACCAGCCAGATCGTCAGGGAGATCAGTTCCCAGCCCAGCCCCAGCGCAGCGGCGGCGAAGAGCAGCGCCGGCCAGTCCGGCGGCTCCAGGGCAAACTCCGCTGCCAACGGAACATGCATCACGCAGACCTCTCCTGGAACGCCCTGCGCGGGAAAGCCCCCGGGGCGTGGAACCGACCCGAGTGTACCCAACCGGCCCGCCGCCGGGCAACGCGCTGTCCGCCGGGCGCGGTTCCGGGCGCGTCCTGACGTTCAGCAGATGCGGGGCAGGTCGTCGCCGAGGGGGCGTTGGACGATCCGACGTGCGCCGATGCGGGTGAGCATTTCCACGAGCGGATGATCGCCGCGCGCGCCGACGCGCCCGATAACGGCGGCGTCGCGGGCGATCTCGAAGCGGCGCAGCACCGTGACGGCGGCGTCCGCCGCATCGGCGGCGACCACCGCCACAAGCTTGCCTTCGTTGGCGGCGTTGAGTGGCTCGATCCCGAGCATTTCCGCGGCCGCCCGCACGGCCGGGTTCTCGGGCGTCCCCGCCTCGAGAAGTTCCACCCCGCGTCCGGACCCCTCGGCCAGCTCGTTGAGCGTCGCGGCCACGCCGCCGCGGGTGGGGTCGCGCATCCAGCGGAGTTCGGCGCCCAGCGCGTCGATCAGGGCCCGGGCGAGCGGGTACACCGACGCGCAGTCGCTGCGCAGCTCGCCGGAGAAGCTCAGGCCCTTGCGGCAGGAGAGGATCGTCAGCCCGTGCTCACCGGGGGGACCGGACAGCAGGACCGCGTCGCCCTCCTGCACCCGGCGGAGGTCCAGGTTCGCCGCGTCGATGCATTCACCGACGCCGGTGGTGGTGAAGCTCGTGCCCGTTCCGCCGCGGCGCTCGATGACCTTCGTATCGCCCGTGACCACGGGCGTCCCGGCCGCGGCGCACGCGCGCCCGGCCGAGCCGAGCACGCGGCGCAGCACGTCCAGCTCCAGCCCCTCTTCGAGCACGAGCGACAACGCCAGGGCGACCGGCTTCGCCCCGCTGACGGCGAGGTCGTTGACGGTCCCGCAGACCGCGAGGGTCCCGATGTCTCCGCCGGGGAACTCCAGCGGATCGACCACGAAGCTGTCGGTGGTCATCGCCAGCGGTCCGGACGCCGGGAGGTCGGCGGCGTCCTCCAGGGCCCCCACGGCCGCGCCGTCGCCGAGGGCGGGAAGGATGACCCGTTCGATCAGCTCGCCGGTGAGCTGCCCGCCCCCGCCGTGCCCGAGTTCCACGCGGTCCGGGCTACTCACGCCCCACCTCCGCCCGGTCGTACTTGTACGCCGCCGCGCAGGCGCCCTCCGCGCTGACCATGCACGGCCCGACCGGGTCGCGCGGGGTGCAGCGTGCGCCGAACAGGGCGCACTCGGGCGGGCGGCAGCGACCGAGGATCACGTCGCCGCAGCGGCAGCCCGGCGGCTCGGGCGCGGGGGCGATCTCCACGTCATGACGCCGGCGGGCGTCGAAGGCGGCGTACGCCTCGCGCAGCTCCAGGGCGCTTCCGGGCACCGTCCCGAGCCCGCGCCAGACGGCGTCGGCCGGGGCGAACACCTCGTCGATCAGCTCCCGGGCGTGGGCGTTGCCCTCGGCCGAGACGGTCGGGTAGACGTTCTCGACCCGCGGACGCCCCTCGGCGAGCTGGCGGAGAATCGCCGCGAGCCCGTGGAGAATCTGCCCCGGATCAAAGCCCGCGACCACGCACGGGCGCTCGAACCGTTCGACCAGCGGCGCGAAGGCCCGCCAGCCGATGATCACCGAGACGTGCCCGGGGCACAGGAAGGCGTCGATGCCCAGCTCGCCGCTCGCCAGCAGATGGTGCATGGCGGGCGGCATCACCTTGTGGGCGCCGAGGACGGAGAAGTTTTCCCGCCCCTCCGCCGCGGCCCGCCGGACCGCCAGGGCGGTCCCCGGCGCGGTGGTCTCGAAGCCGATGCCCAGGAAGACCACCTCGCGTTTTGAATCCCCCGCCGCCAGGTCGACCGCCCGGTCGGCCGAGGCGACCACCTCCACATTCGCGCCTTCGGCCCGTGCGGCCGAAAGGTTCGTCCGGCTGCCGGGCACGCGGATCATGTCGCCGTAGGTGGCGATCGTCGCGCCCCGCCGGCCGAGTTCGACGGCCGCGTCCACGAACCCGGCGTCGGTGACGCAGACCGGACAGCCCGGCCCGCTGATGAGTTCCAGCCCCTCGGGCAGCAGCGAGCGCAGCCCGCTGCGGGCGACCGCCATCGTGTGCGTCCCGCAGACCTCCATCACGCGCAGCGGTCGGGCAACCTGCCCGGAGAGGCGGTGGACTTCCTCGCGGAGCTGGGCGAAGGCGGGATCGGGCATGGCGCTATCGTAACAGATCGGCGCGGGCTATGAGCCGTCGCCGCGGTCGGCGGATTCGCGAAGCTGCTCCTTGCGGCGAAGCAGGTCGTAGGTCTCGCGCGCCTCCCGCTCGTCGAGGACGGTGATCGCCATTCCGGCGTGGACCAGCACCCAGTCGCCGACGCAGGCCTCGGGCACCAGGGACAAGAGCACCTCGCTGCGTGCGCCGTCCAGGCAGACGCGCCCGCGTTCGGCGTCGACGGATTCGATCTGTGCGGGGACCGCAAGACACATCAGTCGCTGACTCCTTCGGCCGCCGCGGCCGGGGCGCCGCGACGCAGTTTCTCGGCCGCCACCACGGCCTGACCGAGGGCGATGCCCCCGTCGTTGCAGGGCGTCCGGTGGTGGCGGAGCACCCGGAAGCCCTCGGCCTCGAGGGCGCCGCTCAGTTGGCGTGTGACCAGGCGATTGGCGAAACACCCCCCGGACAGCGCCACCGTCTCCAGCCCGCACGCCTCCCGGGCGCGCACGACCGCGTCGAGCAGCATCGCCACCACGGTGTTATGGAACCGGGCGGCGATGAGCCCGGGGCGCTGGTCGCCGCCGAGGTCGCCCACAATGCCCTCGACCATCGGGCGCAGGTCGATCCGGAACGGCGCCGTCTCGGTCAGGCGGAAACGATAGGTGCGGCTCTCGCCTCCCTCGGCGCAGGCTTCGAGCTTCATGGCGGCTTGACCTTCGTACTCGTTGACCTCGGCGACGCCGCACAGGGCGGCGACGGCGTCGAACCAGCGCCCCAGCGAACTGCTGGGCGGGCAGTTGAGCCCCTCCCTGAGCATCTCGACCGCACCGCCCAGGGTCTCGGGCTCCGCGGCGAGGCGATAGAGAACCGGCATGCCGGCGCAGTCGGGCCCGAAGGTGTCCACCAGCGCCGCCAGGGCCGGACGCCAGGTTTCCACGGCCGCCTTGTCGCCTCCGATCAACGGAAGCGGGCGGAGGTGGCCCATCCGCTCGTAGGCGTGCAGGTTGGCGTAGAGCACCTCGCAGCCCCACGCCGTCCCGTCGTCGCCGTAGCCGACCCCGTCGCACGCCAGCCCGATCACCGGGTCGGCGCATCCGTTCTCGGCCATGCAGGAGACCACGTGGGCATGGTGGTGCTGCACGCGGAGCAAGGAGGGCGCCCCGTCGGCCGAGCCCGCGTCGTCCCTCAGCGCCTCCCGCCGCTGCGCATACGACGTGGAAAGGTACTGGGGATGCAGGTCCGCCGCCAGGGCCCGCGGGCGGCAATCCAGCAGGCGCTCGAGCGTGTCGATGGTGTCGGTGAAGTGCCGGTACACCCGCCCGTCCTTCAGGTTGCCGATATGCGGGCTGAGCACCGCCCGGTTTCCGCGCAGCAGGCAGACGGCGTTCTTGAGCTCCCCCCCTACCGCCAGCACCGGCGGGGCGTCGGTATCCAGACCGAGCGCCTCGAGGTTCACCGGCCGGGGGGCGTAACCCCGGGCGCGGCGGAGCACCTGGAACGCCCACGGGCCCGAACTGCGGTCGATCGCCTGGACCACGCTGTCGTCGATCGGACGGGCGATCGGGCGGTCATGCACCAGCAGCGCATCGGCAATGCCGATCAACTGGTCCGCCGCGGCCGCGTCCTCGTGGATCAGCGGCGCCGCGTGCATGTTCCCGGAGGTCATCACCAGCGGCAGTTCCGGCGGGAGCGACTCGAAGAGCAGCGCGTGCAGCGGCGTGTACGGCAGCATGACGCCCAAAGCGTCCAGCCCGTCGTAGACGTCCATCGCCAGGCGGGTTCGCGCGGCCGGGCGCATCGGCAGCAGGACGATCGGCGCCCGCGGCCCGCTCAGCAGCGCCGCCGCTTCGGGGGGCGTCTCGCAGAGCCGTTCGACCGCCGCAAGGTCCCGCACCATCAGGGCGAAGGGCTTGGCGTCCCGGTGCTTCCGGGTCCGCAGACGCCCGACGACGGCCTCGGAATCCGCCCGGCAGGCAAGGTGGTACCCGCCGAGCCCCTTGAGCCCGACGATCTCGCCGGCCAGGAGGCGCATCGCGGCGGCGGGGATCGCCGGCGTGGGGACCTCCTCGCCGTTGTGGTCCAACAGCGTCACCCGCGGGCCGCAGACCTCGCAGGCGATCGGCTGGGCGTGGAACCGGCGGTCGCCCGGGTCGCCGTACTCCCGGGCGCACCGGGGGCACATCTCGAAGCCGGCCATCGTGGTATTCGGCCGGTCGTAGGGGATCGAGCGGACGATGGAATACCGCGGGCCGCAGTTGGTGCAGTTGATGAACGGGTAGCGGTAGCGTCGATCGTCGCAGTCCAGCAGTTCGCGTCGGCACTCGGCGCACATGGCCGTGTCCACGGTCACCTGGGCGTCGTCCATCTCGCCTCCGGCCGAGGGACCGATTTCGAAGTCCGCCTCCGCCTCGACCGGACCGATCTCCGTCGAGCCGATCTGTTCGATCGACGCCAGCGGCGGCGCCTCGGCGAGGAGGGCCCCGGCGAAGGCGTCGAGCGATTCATCCGTCCCCTGTGCCTCGATGAATACGCCTCGGGCGTCGTTGCCCACCCGCCCGGTGAGCCCGAACCGCCCGGCCAGGCGGTAGACGAACGGGCGGAAGCCCACGCCCTGGACCTGACCGGTCACGCGGTAGCGGCGGCGTCGGGTTGGCGTCGATGCGCTCATGGTACCCGCCCATTCTACGAAACCGCGGCCCGGGGATTCGAGAATACCCGGGAGCTTCGCCGCGACGGGCCCGGGAAAAACGCAGATTGCTTGGACGGAGGCGAGATTCGCGCTTGACGAATCCCCATACCCGGATAGGCTGGTATTCGTTTCCTGTGGAACGGACTCCGCTGCGACCGTCAGGGATGAACGGACCTGAGCAATGTACGGCGCAGGCGGAGGGCTGACGTATCGGGCCGCCGGCGATTCGGGGCGCCGCCGGCGGCCTTGGGGTTTTCAACCGCCGGGCGGACGGTCGATCGCGACCGTCTGTCCGGCGGTGCTTTGCGCCTACTGCCCGCTCCAGCGATTCAGCGGGCGGATCGTCGGCGTCGCGACCTCCCGCCCGTCCTGCGGGACGAACAGCACGGCGAACCGCTGCGCGCCCTTCGGCGCCTCGAGCGTCAGCATCACGCGCTTCACGCCCTTGTTGCGGGCCTCGGGCTTCTTCTGCTCGGCCGAGACGATCTTCCACTCCGCCTCGCCCCGTTCGACGGCCACCAGTTTCATCGCCTTCCCCTCTCGCTCGAGGCGGACGGTGTCCCCGTCGATTTTTGCCTTCGCGTCGGTGAGGATCTGCCAGCTCAGCGTCGCTTTCCGCGTCAGGGTGAACTCATCCTGCACGAGCACGGCCCGGCGTCCGGCGAGCATTCGTACGCCGCGCCGCGCGGAGTCGGTGTACGGGTAAGCGGCCGTGAGGTCCACGATCGCCAGCGGTTGCCTGCCGGACCGGAAGGCCTCGATCGGCGCGACGGCCGCGACCTTCTGCCAGCGCCCGTTGATCAGCGGGACGCTGTGAGAGAGGCTGTTGAGCCGGAAGTAACTCCACCGCTTGCCGCGCGGACCGCGGGACCAGTACCCGGGCAGGTTGTAGTAGTCCTTGCCGAGGTCCCGCACCCAGCGGACCCCGAGCGCGTCGAGCTCGAACTGCCCGAGATCGAGGTGTCCGTGATTGACCTGGTTGTCCCCGCCCTTGACGCCGACCCACAGGGCGTCGGCTTCCCAGCCGCTGCGCATGACCGCAACGGGCACCTGCCCGCCGAACTTCGCGTCCCGCGCAAGCGGACGGGCGTCTTTCGCCGGGCGCGGCGCATACCACACGAAGTGCATCGCGCGGGCGTCGTGGTCTTCGAGCAGCGCATGCTCGCTCGCGGCGACCTCGGGCATCTCGAATCGTCGCGCCAACCAGAACATGCAGGGCATCGGTCCCCGGCGGGAGCGGTCGCCCGAGTCGGCGAAATTGAAGCGCAGCCCCGTCGGGCCCGTCGTCTGGATCGGGAACCGCGCGGTGTCGCGCAGCCCCGGGGCCTCCGAGAGCCCGAAGTCCGTGCCCAACGCCGTCCGCAGGGCCGAGAGGGCGTAGCAGGTGTACCGCGTCGCGTAATGCCAGTAGCTCGGGCCCTCTCCCCAGGCGCCGTCCGGTCCGTAGCTCCGCAGCGCCAGCGGGAGGCTCTTGACGGCGCGGGGGAGGATCTTCGCCGTCCACTGCGGCTCGTCCCCGGCGATCGCCAGCGCCCCGGTCAGGATGCCGCCGTTGCAGACCTGGTTCCAGTTATGATCGCTCCTGGTCCACCACTGCGGCTTCGCATAGCAGTGCAGCGCGGGCTTGAGGCCCTTGGCGATCAGGGCCCGGCGAACGCGCTTCCGCGTTTCGGCCTCCAGGGCGTCGCCCAGCCAGTCGTACCCGATCCCCACCGCGTTGGACATTTCCGCGACGTCCAGGAAGTGCGACGGATTCCAGTCGGGAAACGCGCAGACCGCCTCCAGGGCCCGGGTTGCCCCGGCCGCGTACTTCCGTTCGCCCGTCAGCCGATACGCCAGCGAGAGCGTCATGATCCGCTTCAGCGCCCGGCGGGAGACGTAAAGCAATCGCGGGCCCTTGAGCTTGTGCTCGAGCTTCTTCCGGCTGCGGAGTTCCGCCTCGGCCGAGGCGAGAACCTGCTTGCGGATGCGGGCAAGGTCGACGTCGGATTCGGCGCGCTTCTCCAGCGCCGCCAGGCGGGCGTCGGTCAGGTACAGTCGCGGGCCCTGCCCGGCAAGGCGTTTGGCGATCTCATCGCCCGAGGGGACGGGGACGGACCACGCTTCTCCCCCGGACGCGGCGGCGGTCGCTGCGATCATGAGAATCATTCCCGTGCATGCGTTTCGGCGTGTGAACATTTCAGGTCCTTCTCGTAAACGATAACGTCGAATCCCGCCACCGTCCGCCGACCGATCTCGACGTACCCGGCCGAGGCGTACAGCCGCCGGGCGATGCGCTGTCCGGTCGTCGTTTCCAGCCGGACCCGGCGGAGTCCGGCGCGGCGGGCGGCGGCTTCGAGCGCCTCCAACAGACGCCGCCCGATCCCGCATCCCTGGCGTTCGGGGCTGACGCGCATTCGCTTGACCTCGCCGAGGGCCCCTCCGAGCGGGAGCAGCCCGCCCATGCCCACGACGCGCCTGGTGTACCGCCCCGTTAGCCAGTGGATCATATCGATATCGTGTGAGCCCTTCTGCAGCAGCAGCG
>CAYTQL010000126.1:0-8404 GCA_964439555.1 uncultured Planctomycetaceae bacterium
GCGGAGGCGGCGGTTGAGGGCGGTTTCGAGTTTGCTGAGGAAGCGGTCGCTGCCCAGCGGTCGGCCGGTGGCGGTGCTGCGGCGAAAGGCGGTGGTGGCTTCGGGGTCGCCGGGGCGGGCGAGGGGACGATCTTCCTGTCGTACTACGTGCCCAACGCGAGCAAGCCGCCGGCGGAGGAGGTGGTCCGGCGGGTGCTCGAACGCGCGAAGGAGGACAAGAAGATCGACGCCCCCGATGAACTGCCCTGCTATGCGATGGAGAAGCTCTATCCTCGCAGCGACGACATCGTGCTGGCGATGGACGCCGAGACCGGCAAGACGCTCTGGAAGACCGTGATGGTCAATCGCGGGATCAATCACCAGCATCACAAGGAAGGCCCGTTCGACCTGTCGCCGGCGTACGCCGACGGGCGGGTCTTCGCGATCGGCATGTCCGGCTGACTGTATGCGCTGGACGCCGGGACGGGAAAGCCGCTGTGGGAGACCCGGATCGGCTCGCCGGGGCGAAACCGTCTGTGGCGTTCGAGCGTGGTCGCGCTGCCGGGCGTGACGATCGCGCCGCAAGGCGGCGTGTGGACCGGCTTCGATGCGAAGACCGGCAAGCGTCTGTGGCGATCGGAGATCCGCTTCCAGCACTCCACGCTGTCGGTCTGGGCGCACGATGGGAAGCACTACGTCATCGGCGGGTCGGACGGGAAGATCCTCTGCGTCGATACCGCCGACGGGAAGACCGCGTGGACACTCGACCGCCGCGTGCTCTCGCACGGGCGGGGGTTCGGCTGCGGTGGGCTCAGCGTCTACGGCGACGTCCTGCTGGGCTATCTCCAGGTCGGCGAGGGCAGGAAGAACTACAAGAAGCGCGCGGCCGCGTGGAAGCTCAGCGCCACCGGCGCCGAGAAGCTCTGGGAGCACGCGGTTCCCGACTCGAACGCCGAGCACGTGCCGGTCGTCGTCAACAAGCGCTTCATCTTCCTGGGCGACCTGAAGGTCGTTGATCTCGACTCCGGGGAAATCGTCGGGCAGGGCAAGGGCATCCGGCCGGGCAACGGCGGGTATCTCCAGGCGATGGGCGACCTGGCGCTGGTCCGCCGCGACGGCACCCACGGCGACATCCAGTTCACCTTCTACCGCGTGGCGGACGACGGAAGCGTGACGAACCTGAACCCGGAAAACCAGTGGCGCCCCCCCTACGGCCCGGGCACCACCAGCTACCACCACGCGCTGATGGACCCGCTCATCGACGGCCGCGTGTTCATCCGCCAGGCCGGCGGCGTCTACTGCTGGGACCTGCGCCGGCGGAGATGATCGCGCCCGGGCGCGGGCAGCGCTCACCGGCGTCGTTGCGGCGCACGAGCCCAGGGCGAAGGGCCTCGCGGCGTCCCGGGCGCTCTGCTATCATGCCCTGCATGTTCACTCCGCGGGACAAATACTCGACTCGGCAAAAGCTCCTGGCGCCGGTGATGGTGGGGATTCTCGCCGTCAGCGTCGGGGCGGCCTGGCTGCTGGCCCATGTGCGCCAGGGGCGGGTGGACGCGGCCGAGGAGGTGCTGGCGACGCTTCGCTCGCGTGGCCTGCGGGCGATCTGGGGAGACCGGCCATGGCGGGCGTACTTCGTGGGGCGGACGCAGGAGGGCGAGCCGGTCGGCTGGCTGGCGATGATCCGCAAGCCGACGGACAGCGGATACGTGGGGACCTTCGAGATGCACCGCGCCGGCGACGGGTACCGCATGAACGCCTCGTCGCGTTGGGAGCTGGACAACGGCGCCCGCAACGGACGCTACTTCGCCGTCCAGCGCGTCACCGACCCGCGGACGCGGATGAGCCGGGAATTCGAGACCAGCATCGAGCTGAGCCCCGCGCGCCTGGAGATCATTGAATCCGGACCCCGCGGGGCCGCCGAGGCGAGCCTCCGCCCGCCGGAGAACTACCTGCCCGAGGGCGCCATGTCGGCCGTGGTCCGCCTGATGCGGGACGCCCCGGACCGAACCGGCTTCCAGCAGTTGCTCGATACGCAGGCGATCCGCTACGGCAAGGCCTACTTCGCCACGGTCCTCTTCGACGCGGCACAGGGCGATGCGGTCGAGGTCGTCACGCACTCGATGGGCGAGACGGGCACGCAGGTCTACCGCCTCGACGACACCGGAGAGGTCCGCGGGATCGAAGACCCCGAGGGCGTCAGCTACCAGGCCGCCTCGTTGGAGAAGGTCCTGAAGCTCTTCCCGGACTCCCACCGACGCCTCGAGCGCACCGCCGCCACCCGGGAGGCGGAGCGTAGCCCGAAGCGACTACTCCGCGACGTCCTTCGCCGTCTCCTCCTTCGCTCGTAGCGCCCGCTCGATCAGCTCCTCTTCGGCGGGGTGCTCGAGCTTGTCCATCTCGTAGTGGAGGTAGCGCCGGTCGTGGTAGGTCCATGGGGCGACGGCGCTGAGCAGGTCCAGCGGCGGCAGTTCGTACCAGGGCGGGGTGAGGTTCGCGTGGGTCTTGATCGTCTCGTACCCCTCGCGGCGCAGCATGACGTCGTAGTCGCCGTACCAGGTGAAGGGCACGGTCACGGGCGTCCGCCCGACCTCGACGTCCGAGAGAATCACCACCGCCCCTTCCGGCTGGGAGGTGATCTTCAACTCCCGCTCCACGCACCCGCCGAGCAGCAGCGCCGCGAGCACCGGTATCCACGCGTATCGTTTCATGGCCGATGGTGTACTCTGCGCGGCGGGCAAACGCAAGGGTCGGGCGCCCCGCCGCGCGGGCGTCTCGGTTCGGACGACGCGAGCCGTCACGGACGGGGCAGGCCGTGGGAGCCCGCGGACATCTCGCGGGTCAGCCGGAGCTGGTTCGTGGCCACGAAGATATTCTCGTGCTGGAGGTGGGCGGTGAACCCCTCGGCGGCGCCGAGGGCGGTCAGGTCGGCCTGGAGCATGCGGGTGTCGCATTCCGCGGGAATCTCGACCTGGGAGATCAGCACGAACTGCCCCTCGTCCACCTGCCAGTAGAGGTCGGTGATATTGATGTCCTTGTCCGCGAGGTACCGGCTGAAGGCGTGGATGATCCCCGGCTTGTCGGTCCCGTAGGCGGTGACCACGAACTGCTCGGGCGCCGCGACGCCGGCGGGCGCCTGGGGCACGAACGGGCGGGCGACGACCTGGAGCTCGTCCTGCCCCGTCCCGGCCGCGTCGCCCGCGACCTGCCCTGCCAGTTCGTCGGGGGCGACCGGCTCGGGCAGCGAAACGGTCATGATCAGCGTAAAGTACCCGCTGAGCACCGTCTGCGAGCAGGCGTCGATGTTTCCCCGCAGCTCGGCGATCGCCCGCGACACGGCCGCGACGATCCCCGGATGGTCATTCGAGATGACGTTGAGCACGTAGGCGTGTTCGAATCGCGTGATCATGCCCGAAGTGTAGCCGACCGCCGCGCCGCAAGGCGAGCAACTTGTCGACATCGTGCGACTTCCTCGCGACCCGCGACCGGCGACCGTGTTGAACCGATGGAATTGGCATCAAGCCCCGCGAAGTCGGAAGGAAAAAGCCCATGCGCACCTCACGTTCGATTTGCCTGCTCGCCGGCCTGCTGAGCGTCGCGGTCGTCGCCGCAGCCGGGGAACCGTACGCCGACGACTCGGCCGTGTTCACCGGCGATCGGGCGCTCTACTACGACGTGGACATGGAGCTGACCGGCGCGTTGTTCCGCGGCGAGGAGCCGCCCGCGTCGACCAAGCGGGCCGATCTCGTGCTCTACATGGGCTTCCGGCCCTCGGGGCAGTCGGGCGACGCCGGGGGGAAGTGGAAGCCGCACTTCATCGGCTGGGCGGGCATGCGCCGCGACCACGGACCGCTGGACGCGAGGCCCCGCCGGTACTCGCACATGGACCACGAGGGGACGATCGAGACCGTCCGCACCGAGGGCGACCGGACGATTCTCGAGGTGAAGGTCCTCGTCCACCCCGACCCGTGGACCCCCGGCGGGCGGGCGAGCTACACACTGACGGTCGAGCGGAAGGACGACGCCTTCGTCGGGACCTACGAGGGGACCTTCAAGGGCAAGAAGGTCTCGGGCAAGGCCCGCGGGACGATCGCCGAGACGCTCTGGCCGGCGCCGGTGAAGGACTGGACCCCGCTGGAGAAGGGCGAGCATCCGCGGCTGATGTTCCGTGCCGGGGACGTCGAGGCCCTCCGCAAGCGGGCGAAGACGCCGACAGGCAAGAAGATCGTCGCCCGCCTGCGCTACCTGCTCGGCGGCGGCGAGCAGTTCCCCACCGACCGCAGCAACGCACGCGGCGCGTACGGGAAGGGACGCCGGGTGAGCCTGGGCGGGTACACGATCTCCCACGGAACCGGCTACGGGATGCTCTACCAGCTCACCGGTGAGAAGAAGTACGCCGCCCTCGCCCGCCGGGCGGTGGAACTGAGCTTCCGGGGCGTCCGGGACCGCGACCAGCGCTACAGTTGGCGCCAGCCCGGCGGCAAGCTCCGCGCGGGGCCCAGCTACGCCCAGATCGCCTACGCTTACGATCTCTGCTACGACGCCTGGGAGCCCGACTTCCGCAAGAAGGTCGCCGGGGCGATCCAGGCGAAGGTCTTCAAGACCTCGCTCGACGCGGCCGACCTCCGCAAAGCCATGGCCGAGCCGTCCGAGCCCGGGCTGATCTTCAACACCGCCGGCGGGCAGCACTCGCCCCACTCGAACCACTACGGCGCGTGGAACGGGGGCGCCGGCGTGGCGATTCTCGCGATCCTCGGCGACGAGGGCGCCGACGACCGCATCACCTACCGCGCCCACCGCGTGCTGCTCCAGCGGGCCGAGCGGGCCCTCGAGGTCGGCTACGGCGACAGCGCATGGTTCTTCGAAGGGCACCACGGCGGACGGCTGAACTACAACACCGGGCTCGCCGAGTATCTCCAGTGCCTCCGCAACGCCGCCGGGCTGCACCTGGTGGGCAACTTCCCCGGCGGCAAGTGGCTGACGACCAAGTGGGTCTACGAGCTGACGCGGCGGGGGCGTAAGCTCATCAGCGTCCACAAGGGCATCTACGCCGGGCACGGCTTCTCCCGCGGCGGATGGTCCTCGGCGGGCGATTTCTCCATCGGCTTCGGCAACGTCCCCGAGGCCCACAAGCCGGTCGTCCTGTGGTTCTACAACCACGTCGTCGAGCCCAAGGCCCCGGAGAACTCCACCTACGACGCCCTCTCCCACCCCGACCGCGCCGCTTGGGCGATGGTCAACTGGCCGATCGGCGTCGAGCCGGTCAACCCCGCGAAGGTCCTGCCCAAGTACCTCCCGGACGACAAGGCCGACTACTACGTCTTCCGCTCCGGGTGGAGCAAGGACGGCAACGACTGGCTCTACGCCTCGCACCACGGCAGCGCCTACGTCCGCGGGCCCGGCATCAAGCGGAGCCACAGCTTCCCCTTCGTGAAGGACCAGCAGAAGCTCGAGCCCCTCGCCGGGGGCGAAGCCTGCGCGATCTACGGGAAGGACCACGTCCTGGTCGCCGACATGACCGGGCGCAGCGGGGCGCCGATCCTGCTGGCGTGGATTCCCACCGACGCCGGCGCCGACGCCCCGAGGCAGAACGTCCCCCCGGCCGTCCGGAAGATGATCAAGAAGAACAAGCGCAAGCGCCGGGACCCGCAGAAGGACCCCGAGCTGGGCAAGTCCGGCGCGCGTGTGGCCGACCGGACGCGCGTGGTGGGCGCTCAGCGGTGGCAGGTCGCAACCTGCCAATCGGGCGGCGCGCCGAAGCTCGAGCCGACCACCGTCGACGGCGCCCCGGCCCTTCGCGCCGGCAAGCGGGTGATCGTGCTCGAGGACGGGCGGGTTCGCTTCGACGAGTAGCGGCATTCCGGGCTGCGGTTCCCCCCGCCGCACGAGGGCGGGAACCCGCGATCCGCATCCCGCGTTTCGGAATCGCCGCTGAGGCGTTGCATCCGGGCGCGCTGCGCCGTATCCTCCCCGGCTTGGCACGCCGCAACCTCCAAGGAAAGAAGGATCAATCATGGCGAAGGTGCGACTGGGCATCATCGGTGTCGGCAACCGCGGCACCCAGTTGATGGAAGGCTTCCTCAAGAACGACAACTGCCGAATCACCGCCCTCTGCGACGTCTACCGCCCGTACGTCACCCGGGACCCGGAGCAGGTCGACGACGCCTACCGCGAGATCGGCAAGATTCCCAAAATGGGCGAGGACCTCGGCGACTATGCCCAGTACGAGGACTTCCGCGAGCTGCTGGCCGACGACAACGTCGACGCCGTCGTCGTCGCCACGCCCGACCACTGGCACGCCGCCCAGACCGTCGCCGCGCTGCGGGCGGGCAAGGACGTCTTCTGCGAGAAGCCCCTGACCGCCACCGTCCGCGAGGGACGCCGCATGGTCGAGGTGCTCAACGAGACCGACCGCATCGCCGGGGTCTGCCTCAACCGCCGCGGCTCCTCGATCTACCACAAGTGCGTGGAAATGGTCCAGGGCGGGAAGATCGGCGACGTCAAGACCGCCTACGCCTCCCACAACTCGGACATGTGGCCCGACGGCATCGGCGACCAGACGCCCGCCGACCCGCCGGCGCAGCTCAACTGGGACCTCTGGCTCGGGCCCCGCGCCGAACGCCCCTACCAGTACAACATCGCCCCCTACTTCTTCCGCTGGTGGTCCGACTTCTCCTCCCAGATGGGCAACTGGGGCGTCCACTTCATGGACGCCATCCGCTGGATGAGCGGACAGCTCGGGCCCGTCGCCATCACCGCCGCGGGGTCCAAGACCACCCTCAACGACGACCGCACCATCCCGGACACCATGGCCGTGCTCTTCGAGATGCCCAACGGGATGATCATCCACTTCGACGTCAACGAGGCCTCCGGCGGGCTCCGTCCGCCGACCGGCGAGCTGATGCTCTGCGGGACCCGGGGCACGCTGATGGTCAGCGAGAACGGCTACACGCTCAAGCCGACCCGCTCGGGGCAGTTCCAGACCTGGAAGCCCGACTTCGAGGAGCAGACCGAGGAGGTCGGCGGCGCCGCCGCCTACGGCGACCTGGGCACCAAGGAAGACACCACGCAGAACCTGCTGGACGACTTCATCGAGTGCTGCCGGACGCGCAAACAACCGCTCTGCTCACTCGAGGACGGGCACCGCAGCACGACCTTCGCCCACCTCGCCAACATCTCGCTGAAGCTCCGCAAGCGCATCGAGTGGGACCCGGAAGCCGAGCGGATCACCAACATCCCCGAGGCCAACGACCTGCTCCACTACGACTACCGCAAGCCCTGGTCGCTCGACTGATCGCGGATATCAGCGACCAGCGACATCGCGACCCGTGAGCTAATCCAGAGGGCGGATGCGGAGGTTGCGGAACCAGACCGGGTCGCCGTGGTCCTGGAGGGCGATGTGGCCGGTCTCGATGCGTCCGTAGTGCGGCCACTTGGTGAACTTGCTCTGTTCGAGCTGGCGGTTCCATTCGTCGCTGAACAGTTCGTACTCCACCACGAGCACGCCGTTGAGCCAGAGTTCGACGTAAGTCTCGACGACCAGGACGCGGACGGCGTTCCACTCGCCGACGGGCCTGGCGGCCGGGACGGTGGGCGCCTGCATGTCGTAGTTGGCGCCGCAGCGGTGGGTGGGCTTCCCGGCGTCGGGGTGCACGGCGTCGTTGAGGATCTGCATCTCCGGGCCGGTGAAGAAGGTCTGCTCGTAGTCCTCGCTGACGCGGAAGAAGATCCCGCTGTTGCCGCCCTCGGCGTTCTTCCACTCCAGTTCGAAGATGAAGTTGCGGTACTGCTGGCGGGTGATGATGTCCCCGCCGCCCTTCTCGCGGAGGTGGATCGTCCCGTCGACGACCTCCCATTGCTCGGGGAACTCCTCCTTGCGGAACCCCCGCCACCATTTGTCGGGGTGCTCCCCGTCGAACAGCGGCTCCCACCCGGCGGCCCGTTGCGAATCGGTCAGCGCGTTCATTCGGCTCTCTCCTGGATCGTGCGGTTCATGCTGAGCTTGACAGCGTCCGAGCATACCGCCCGGGGCGTCGTTGGCAAGGCTCAGCCCAGGTCGGTGTCGGTGACCAGCTCGAAGCCGTCGCGCCGGAGCACCCCGGCCGCGGCGATCGGCTCGTCGACGTGGAAGACCATCACCGGCCTGCCGTCGCGGCGGTAGGTCAGCGGGAAGACGAAGTGGACGCTGATTTCGGCGCGCAGCAGCGAGCCGCACACGTCGGCCAATTCGTCCTCGCGGTCCATCACCACCAGCAGGACCTCCGAGCAGGTGAAGGACAGGTCGTTGTCCCGCAGCAGGTACAGCGCCGCGTCGGGATCGGAGCAGATCAGGCGGATGACCGCCCAGTCGGTGGCGTCCACCACGCTGACGCCGAGGACGCGCAGCCCCTCGCCGCGGAACAGCTCCAGCAGGTCGCGAAGCTGCCCG
>CAYTQL010000127.1:0-226 GCA_964439555.1 uncultured Planctomycetaceae bacterium
ACGTAGACCCGCCCGTCCGCCACGACGGGGCGGGCGAAGCCGCCGCCGACGCTCGTCTCGCCGGGGTCTCCGCTCAGCGAATCCGGCAGGGGCGAGTCCGCGTGCCAAAGCAGCTTCGCCTTTCGGAGGTCGCATGCGAGCTTCCGCCGGGTCGGGCTGACGCTGCACCCGTTCGGGCCGTGCATCGCCGGCCAGCACCTCGTTCTTCACCAGGTAGTACCAGTCA
>CAYTQL010000127.1:236-8397 GCA_964439555.1 uncultured Planctomycetaceae bacterium
GCCGACGCCGCCGAGCGATTCATCCACCTTGCCCGCTCGCCCGCGCGGGGTGAAGCGCGCGACGGCCTGGGTCGTCGTCACGGTCTGCCGCTTGCGGCGGTCGGCGGCGGTGACGGTGCATTTCCCGCGGGCTTCCCCGACGCCGCTCAGCGCGAAGTCCAATACCAGCGGCGTGGCGGTGCGGTCGCCGGGACGGCGCGCCGCAAGGCGGACCTGCGCGCGAAGCCGTCGGCCGCCCGCGACGAAGCGCGTGACCTGCGCCTCGCCGGTGCGGTTGTGCCGTCCCGGGCGCAGCGTGTAGACCGCCGCGATCCGTCCGTCGCGCACCGTGGCGACGATCTCCAGCGGGGCGTCGTCGAGCGGGAGCTTCTCGAGCGAAAGCCGCCACGTCCCGTCGGCCGGCAGGGCGAAGCGGGCGGCAGGGCGCTCGGGCTTGCGGATGACGGGCTTGGGCTCGGCGACCTTGTCCAGCGCGCCGAGGTCGGCGTCCATGCCGTCGAGCCCGCTCGCCTCCAGTCCGTCGGCGCCCAGTTGCGGCAGTTCGGGCTTGTTGGCTTTGCTCTTGAGCTTCCGGGCGAGCGCTTCTTCCCGGACGATCTCGATCGGGCGGAAGCCGAGCGTCTCGATCGTCTCGATCTTGCGGAGGAATTCCACGCCTCGGTGCGTTCCGTCGGGGTAGTACAGAATTTCGGTCAGCGGCATCTCCGCCAGCGGCGTCAGGTCGCGCACCGCTGCGTGCTCGACGTCCACGTGCGTCAGTTTGAGCCCGGTAAGGGGGGTGAGGTCCCAGACGCGGGCGCCGGCGACGGCGAGCCGCTCGAGCGGCAGCTTCGCCAGGGGCGAGAGATCCTCCACCGCCGTGTGCGAGACGTCCAGCGACCGCAGCGGCATGTCCGCCAGCGGGGACAGGTCGCCGACGCCCGTGTGCGACGCGTCGAGGGTTTCGAGCTTCAGCCCCTTGAGCACGCCCAGGTCGTCCACCGGCAGGCCCGCGATGCGCAGACGCTTCAGCGACATCATGCCGCCCAGGCCCGCCAGGTCGCGGATCGCGGAATACGAGAGGTCCAGATCCTGCGGCGTCAGCCCCTCCAGCGCGGAGAGGTCCCTCAGCAGCGAATCGCGCAGGCAGAGACGCGGCGGGTTCGCCCACTCGCCGAGCACCTTCGTCGGCGGCAGCAGGATCGGCGCCCCTTCGGCAGCGACGTAGCGGTAGACGATGAACCGCCCGTCGCCGCGCGGAACGGCGAGCTCGTCCGTCCCGGCGTCATCGGCATTTCCCGTCACGTAATGCCCGGGCGCCGCGACGGCCGGGTTCAGCCGCGCCACACGGTCCATCAGCAGCGTGCGGGACAGCGGGGACGCCTTCGCGAAGCCCGGCCAGCGGGCGGCGACCTCCGCACACAACGACCCGCCCCGCCCGAGCACGACGACCTCGCCGCCGGGGGGAATCGCCTCGATTTCCGCGAGCACGCCCGGGGCGTCGATCACCCAGCGCTGGTCGATCAGTCCGTGGGCGTAGTGACGTTTGAGTCGCCGGCGGAACGACTCAGGCGCCTCGACCTTGTCGATCGCATCCCGCAGCGGCTTGTAGGCGGCGAAGCCCGAAAAGGCCTTTTCCCACGTCCGCCCCCGGATGCGCCACCCGTCCTCTTCGCGGACGGCGAGCTTCAGCAGGTAGGCGGTCATCTCCCGTCCGCCGGGCGAGTCCGCGTCGATCTTCCGGTCCGCCAGCAGCCGCTCGACCTCCGTCGCACGCTCGGCCGGCGTAGCGCCCTTCAGCAGCGCGTCGCCGCCGGACGCGGGCTCCGCGGTCGGCGTCTCGGTCTGGCAGTCCTCTTCCGCGACCAGGGGCGCCGCGAGCGCCGCCGGCAGCATCGCCAGGATGCATTTCCATGTCAGTCGATTCATCGTCGGTTCCCGTGTGGCGGTGGCGGGCCCTGACCGGCCCGAGGTCCTCTGCGGTGAGGCGCCCGCACTAGGATTCAACAATCCCCGAGGCCGGGGGTGCTGGCGCGACCGAGAAAGAACGCATGACATCGCCCCGCCGGGACGATTCAATGGCGGGCCCGAAACGAACCCGAGGGAGACGAACGATGAAGATCGTGGTGATGGACGGACACGCAGCGAACCCGGGCGACCTGAGTTGGGAGGCCTTCGAGGACCTCGGCGACCTGGCGGTCTACGAGCGGACGCGGCCGGAGCAGGTCATCGAACGCGCCCGCGACGCCGAGGCGGTGACGACCAACAAGGTCGTCTTCGACGCGGCCGTGCTGGAGCAGTTGCCCGCCCTGCGCTACATCGGCGTGCTGGCGACGGGGTACAACGTCGTGGACATCCCGGCCGCGAAGGACCACGGCGTCACCGTCACCAACGTCCCGGCGTACTCGACCGACTCGGTCGCCCAGCACATCTTCGCGCTGCTCCTGGAGATCGTCAGTCGCGTCGCCGCCCACGACGCGAGCGTCCACCGCGGCGAGTGGGTCCGCAGCCCGGACTTCGCCTACACGCTCACCCCGCCGAGGGAACTGGCAGGCAAGACGCTGGGCATCGTCGGGCTCGGGCGGACCGGCAGCGCCGTGGCGCGGATCGCCCTGGCGATGGGCATGCGGGTTCTGGCGGTTACGCGGCGTCCCTTCGAGTTCGACGGCGTCGAGCGCGTGGACTTCGAGCAGATGCTCGCCGAAGCCGACATCGTCAGCCCCCACTGCCCGCTGACCGACGAAACCCGCGGGCTCATCGACGCGGACGCCCTGGCGAAGATGAAAGACGGGGCGATCCTGCTCAATGCGTCGCGCGGCGCGGTGATCGACGAGCAGGCCGTCCGCGACGCGCTGGAACGCGGCAAGCTCGCCGCCGCGGGCGTGGACGTGCTGACCCCCGAGCCGCCCGGGCCCGACAACCCGCTGCTGGAGGCGCCGAACTGCATCATCACGCCGCACATGGCCTGGGCGAGCTACGAGGCCCGCAAGCGCCTCCTGGACGTCGCCGCCGAGAACCTCCGCGCCTTCATCGACGACCAAGCGCAGAACGTGGTGTCGTAGCGCCCGCCCTTCGACGGGGTTCAGGGCGTCCTGAGCAAGCCGAAGGCGACTCGAAGGCGCCGCCTCGCTGCTTCGCGTCCCCGGCCGATGCGTCCGGACGGCGCAGGTCGCTGCGAGTCGACGAGTCAACGACCGAACGAACTATTGGTCCGCCCCGATCGTGTGCAGGCGGATCCACGCCTTGGCGAGCTCTTCGTCCGCCAGCCAGAACATGGTCTTGCGTTGGTCGGGCTTTACCTTGTCCCAGTCGTGAATGTACGACGCCGGGTCGCGGGGCCCGTCGGCGAAGCGGGCCTCGAACTCCGCCTCCTTGCGGTCCTTGGCGACCTGCACGGTCTTCGCCTCGGCGACCTCCTCCTTGGTCGCCTTCGCGAGGGCGGGCTCGACGTGCCCCCACGTGACGCTCTTCATCCGCAGCGCGAAGAGCATGGGGTAGAGCCCCTTGTCCAGCTTTACGACCTGCTGGTGGTCCACCGCCCGCCCGTTGAGGACGACCTGGAGCCGCACCGCCAGCGAGTGGTAGCCGACGACCTTGTAGAACCCGGGGCTCTTCACGTCCAGCACGGTGTACCCGAGGACGGTGATTTTCTTGTGCTTCGGCTGGAGCCCGTGCTTCATGCTCACGCCGCAGGGCGAGTCCTTGACGCGCCGCCCGATCTCCTTGTCGGCGATCGGCGTGAAGGTCGCCTCCTTGCCGTCGATCTTGATCGTCTGCCCGGGCTCGGGGCGCCGGTCGGCGAAGGCGGACGCCTCGGCCATCGGGTCGGTCTCCATCGCGAAGCCGCCGAGGCCCTTGGTCAGCAGCCACTGCGTCGGGCTCATGCCCGGCTCGAGCTCCACCACGGGCACGCCGTCGGCGGGCTTGTAGTCCTTGGCCGGGGGGATCTCGGCGTAGCCGTTCGTGGTGGTCTTCTTCTCCGGGGCGACGACGTAAAGCCCGTCGGCCTTGACCAGGTCCATCCGCGGACGCTGGAAGACGTCCTCGACCGCGAATCGCTCGATCAGCACACCCTTCGAGGGGTCCACCTGCTGGAGCTTCAGCGGCTTCTGCGTCGGGTAGCCCTCGGGGGGCAGCCGCAGTTCCAGCGCCTTGTCCACGAACAACGCGAGGTAGTTCCACACGTGCTGGACGGTGACCTTGCCGGGGAACTTCTTGCCCCAGCCCTTGGACCCGTGGGCGTCGACGTAGTCGCCGTGACCGACGTCCCGCGCGACGACCTGGTGGGCGAGCACGTTCGTGTTCGCGCGGTAGTTCAGCAGCGACGGGCGGACGTGCTTGGCGAATGTTCCGCCCCACTCGACCTCGCCGTTGGCGCTGACGTGCAGGATCGTCTGGCCGTCGATGTTCGACCACTCCGCCATCGGCCAGGTGGGCGTCTCGGCGTGGTAGGAGATCGTCGCGATCGTCCGATCCGGGTACTTCCAGGCCATGGTGTAGGGAAACTTGCCCATCGAGGACTTCCCGAAGGGGATCCACGGGGCGTGGGCGAACTCCTCGATGCCGGTGTCGGCGGCGATCTTCGCGAAGATGTCCCCGACCCGGTCGAGGTGGCTCTGAAGCGGGTAGCGAAAGTACACCACGGCCATGTCGTGAGCGGCGGCGACTTTGCGCAGGGCGGGATGCTCGCCGAAGTGCTTGGAATCGGAATTGGCGACGATCAGCAGCATCGCGCGGATGCGTTCGGCGTCCCTGGGCGTCCAGATGAGCACGCGCTTCTTGGTGACCTTCCGCTTCTTCCGCGCCTCGGAGGCCTTCTGGAGGTCGTCGGGCAGGTCGGTCGCCATCGGCCAGTGCTTTCCTTCGGAAGGCAATGCGGGCGTCTCGTCGGCCAAGGCGGGCCCGGTCGCCAGCGCGGCAAGGCAGAGGGCTATGAGAGTCTGTCGCATCGTCATGGGGTACGCTCCATTCGGTCTGGGGTCGTCTCGCGGAGAGAGTGTAACGCGCCGCAGGCCCGGACCGCGCGGACGGATCCGGACAATCCCCCGTTCCCCTCCCCTCGCACCCGCCGCACAGCGGCGTTCCCGCGACGGGCTGATCCGCCGCGGAATCGGCCTAGGTCTCGACGGGGTGCATCCGGCAGAGGCTTCGCCAGGTGGCGGCGACCTCGTCCATCAGGCCCATGTTCTGAAGCGCCAAGGCGAGCGAGGCGCGGAACCGCCGCGAATCCGGGGCGCCGCGGGAGGCCTGCATGAGGTGCTCGGCCGCGGACTGGAACTCGCCCCGGTCGGTGTAGAGCAAGCCGAGGCGATAGTGCAGGTCCACGTAGTGCGGGCGCAGCTCCAGCACCTCGCCGAGCGTCTCGATGGCGATGTCGGTCCGTCCGAGTTCCTGCTGGGCGATGCCCAGGCGAATGCGGGCCTCGACGTAGGTCGGCTCCAGTTCCACGGCCGCGGCAAACTGCTCCAGCGCCTCGCCGAGACGTCCGTCGGCGCGCAGCAGGACGCCGTAGCGGTAGCGGAGCACCGCGTCCTCGGGGTGCGTCTCGACTTCCTGCCCGTGACGCTCCAACTGCCGGTGGAGCAGGTAGTCGTTGTCCAGGTCCACCTGCGCAACCGGCGGGCTTCCGGCGGGCTCGAAGGCGTCGTCGAGCGTCTGGCCGAGCTGCGCCTTGAGTTGGAGCTTGGCCATCTCCGTCAGCAGCACCGTCGAGTTCGGCTCGATCGCCGAGGCGAGGTCGAAGCTGTTCATCGCCTCGTCCTCCCGCCCCTGCGCCGCCTGGGAGACGCCGAGGGCGACGTAGTTGACCATGGAGTGGTCGTTGAGCGTCGCCGCCTGCTGGAAGGCCTCTCCCGCCTCTTCCCAGCGCCCGGCGATGAGGTTCTGCGTGCCCAGCTTCACGTGCCCCTCGAGGTAGTCCGGCTGGAGATCGATCGCCCGGCGGTACTCGCGCATCGCCGCGTCGTCGTCGCCGAGGCGCGAGTACATGTCCCCCAACCGGGCGTGAAGGTCGGGGAACTCGCCCTGGGCCTCCAGCAACATTTCGAGCCGTTCGGCGGCTTCGGGAATCCGCCCGTCGGCGACGAGGGCCTCGACCTGGTCATCCACGAGCGACCAGTTCTCCGGCTCCATCGCCAGGGCGCACTCGAAGCTGCGCACCGCCCGGTCGTACTCGCCCGCCCGGTAGTGCACGTGCCCCAGCGCCGCACGGTACCACGGGTCCTGCGGGCGGAGGTGACGGAGGTATTCGAGCTGCTCGGCGGCCAGCTCCGGCTCGTCGCCCTGGAGGGCGACCGCGGCCAGACGCTCACGCGCGGGGGCGAAGCACGGCTCGCGGACGACGGTGTCCTGGTAGTAGTCCCTCGCCTCGTCCGGGCGACCGAGGCGCTCGAGGCAGAAGCCCAGGGCGAACAGCACCGCCGGCTCGCCCGAATGCGTCTGGTTGGCCAGGCGGAGCTGCTCGGCGGCCTCGGAGAGGCGCTGATCCTCGACCAGCGCCGCGGCCAGGGCGAGCCGCGCGGGCAGCGCGTCGGGGTCCCGGCGGACGGCGCGGGCGAGGTGCTCGCTCGCCAGGTCCGGCTGGGATTGCTGGAGGTACGCCAGACCGAGGCGGAGGTTCGCCTGCGAATCCTCGGGCGTCGCGGCGCAGCGCACCTTGAGCTCGTCGATCGGCTCGACCAGCGGGGCGCGGAAGTACCGCCCCAGCAGATGGGTCAGCTCGCAGTCCAGCCCGCGTCCCAGAAGTTCCAGCAGGTGATTCATTGTTCCTCCTAAGCGACCGACCGGGCGTCGGGCCCGGACCTCCCGGTGCGCGTGGGGTTCGCCAGCGCCTCGACCCGCTTGCGCAGGGCGGCGGGCAGGCGGTGACCTCCGGCGGCCAGGGCGGTCTGCAAGGCCTCGACCGTCCGGGGGTCCCCCGCCCCCTCGGCCAACGCCGCGGCCTGGCGCACCGCGTTGATATAACAGGGGTTGATCTCCAGCGCCCGCAGGGCATGGTGCAGGGCCGCCTCGCTGCGCCCGAGCCGCTGAAGCAGGCGGGACAACAGGCAGCGCAGGTCGGCGTAGTCCGGGTGCTCGCTGATTGCGGCCGAGAGCACGCCCGAGAGCAGTTCGCACAACTCCGCGTCCTTCTCGTCCGGCGGCAGGGAGATCAGCGCCTCGACGAATTCCGGGTCCTCGGTCACGTAGCGGACCAGCCGCTCGCCCGCGGTCCCGGAAAGCTCCAGCTTCCGCGGCAGCTCCAGGACCACCCGCCGCCCCTGCTGCCGCGCCGCCTGCGCCGCCAGGGAGAGCTGATACGCCCAGAGCACCTTGTGCGGCGCGAGGGCGTAGGCGCGCTGGAGATGCCCGACCGCCGCGGGAACCCGCTCCTGGGCGGCCGCGACCATCCCCAGCAGATAATGCACCCGCGGGTGCGTGCAGTCGGCGTCGAGCGCCCGGTGGAGCTGCTCGCGGGCGGCGTCGAGGTCTCCCTCGGCCGCGTGGAACAGCGCCAGTTGCATCGGCGGAATCGGCGAGGCGAACCGCCGCGCGGCGCGGGTGAGGGTCATGATCGCCTCGGTCCGCCGCCCGCAGCGCCACAGCGTCAGCGCGAGCATGCGGTGCGTGGAGACCGGGGCGGACGGTGCGGCCGCGGCGCGTTCGAGCACGCCCGCGGCGCCCTCCTCGTTACCGGAACGGACCAGCAGCCCGCCCAGCTCCCCGGCGAGTTCCGGCTGATACCCGAGTTGCCCGATCGCGCTGCGCAGCGCGCCCGCGGCGTGGGCATAGCGGCCGGCGCGCATCGACGCCAGCCCGCGGGCCCGGTGGGCGAGCCCGAGGTAGAAGCTCGCGAGCTTCGCCTGGAGGTCGTCGCGCCCCGTGGCGAGGGTGAGCTGCTCGACCGCCGTGTCATAGTCGCCGCGGGAGTACGCAGCCATGCCGAGCCGGTACGCCGAAGGCCCGGACGAAGGTTGTCTGGTCGGTGTGTCCATCTCGCTCCACCGGTTCTATCGGTCGGACGAGGGGCCCGGTGAAGCAAGGGAACGACCTTTCGCGGCGCGTCGGGGGGGCGGGACAGAGCGGGAAGCCCGGGAACGCCGGGCGCGCATCAACCGATCAACCGGTCACCGGATCGACCGGACCGGCTATCGGCGTCTCCGGCGTGCGAGGCGGGCGACGGCCGAACGCAGCAGCAAGCGCT
>CAYTQL010000128.1:0-794 GCA_964439555.1 uncultured Planctomycetaceae bacterium
CTAAATCCAAAGACTACCCGAGCCGGGGGTGGCTCACTTCATAGCTTCTCCTTCTATGTGCCGCTTGATTCGGACAAACCCGGTTGTTCCGTTTCAAGGTTTGCGGGAGGGAGACTGCGTTTCCACCCTGACCTCTGATACGACTGACCGGCCGGTCAGGTTCCCGCCGATCGCCCGCGCCGTCGGGGCCAGGTCAGCCACGCCAACCCCAGCAGGTACGCCGCCAGCGCCGGGAAGGTCATGCGGAACAGGTTCCGCCGCATGCCGCCCGGCGGGGCGATGCCCAGCGCGACCGGGCGGGGGTCCGGCAGGGATTCGGGCGCCCACTTGAGACGCTCGATGTATCCCTCGGACACCTCGACGCCCGGACCGGTTGGGCGCCGCCACAGGCGATTCTCGTAAATGTGCACCCGCGGTTGACCCGGCTCGAGTGCGGCGAGCCCGCCCGGCGTGCGGTCCACGTACACCCGCTCGCCCGCGCCGAGCCGCGCGCCGATGAGGCGCGGCGTCGGTCGCGGCGACGGTTCCAGCCGGACGTTCCGCACCGCGATCGGACGCTCGGACATCGTCGAGAGCCGGAACGTCAGCTCGGCCGGGGCGTCGGGCGGAAGGGCGAACCATCGCTCGAAGTGCCGCCACTGCTCGCCGATCCGCGCCTCGGAGACGACCAGCTTGTCGTCGTAGTCCTGCCACCACGCCTCGCTGAGCAGCTCCGCCTGGAGGAAGTTCGCGGCCCCGCCGCGTTCGCCCCGGGCGTCCAGCGAGATGCGATACACCCGCCCGGGCGTCAGCGA
>CAYTQL010000128.1:804-8374 GCA_964439555.1 uncultured Planctomycetaceae bacterium
CCCACAGGAACGGCGTCCGCAGCCTCGCAATGCCCTCGCCGATCTCGCCGCGGTGCGCTCGCCAGGCATCGGCCTCCAGCGCGTTGGGGCCCCGGACGCCGCGGTCGCCGGGCCCTTCGGCGACCCGCACCGTCTCGAGCACCCGCTGATGCTCGCTGCCCTCCTCGACCCCGATGTACCTCACCCCGTGAAGCGAGAGCAGGTGGTTGGTCCGCAGGAGCCGTTCCCACGCCCGCGTCTGGCCCCAGATGCGGAAGCCGAAAAGCTGCACGTGCCCCGGGCTCTGGAACGGCCCGTAGTTGCCGATCGTCCGTACGCCGTGGATCGCGCAGGTCTTGGGCAGCAGCAGCTCGGCCGGGCGATGGTGGTACTCCCCGGCCAGGCCCCAGATGCGCCAATCGTCTCCGCTTGCGTTCGCGGTCAGCCACGCCGCGGCCGGGGAAGGCGCCGGGCGCTCGCTCGGGGTCTGCGGACCGGGAATGTCCACGAACCGCGCGGGGATGAACAGGTCGCCGATCAGCAGCAGCACCAGCAGCGGCGCGAACCGCCGCGGGTTCCGCAGCCAGACCCGCACCACCAGCACCGTCAGCAGCAGAAGCGAGAGGGGAATCCACACGGCCGGGTTCCACGGGCGGACGGCTCTGGCGGCGTCGCGCGCCGTGCCGACGAAGAACGCCTGCGGCCAGAAGCCCATCAACCGGCAGAGGAACACCGCCGCGGCGAAGAGCACCAGCAGCCCGAGCATCGCCGCCGGCAGGTGGACGCTGACGGCCCGGCGGACGCTGCGGCGCAGCGCCTCGGCGCGGGCGCCTTCGCCCGCGACCGCCGCGTGGACGCCCACCGCCGCCAGCACCGCCAAGGCCGCATCCACCCCCAGGAGCATCCGCGCCGGGCAGCGCACCACCCCGAGCCCCGGGAGCATGTGCACCAGCCGGTAGGTGGGCAGGTAGTAGCCCAGGGCGAAAACCGCCGCGAGGAGCCCGAGCCACGCCCAGGTCCGCACCGCCCCGCGCAGGCGGGCCTCGGCCGGGGCGTCCTCGGGGCGTTTGCGGTAGTACCGCCACAACGCCGCTCCGGCCAGGGCCAGCGTCGCCAACCCGACGTACCCGAGCATCTCGCAGAGGTGCCAGCTCCCCCACCACCGTTGCGGGAAGAGGTTCGGCGTCCGGGAGCCCTGGAGGAACGGGAAGAACGCCAGCAGCGCCGAGGTCGGGAAGAAGCTGTTCTCCCCCGCCATCGCATACCCGATCCGCCGGCGCGTGGTCTGCTCGAGCAGTTCCCGCGTGGCGAGCGCCTGCGGTGCGACCATCACCCCCGCCAGCAGCAGCGCGGGGATCAGCGCGCCCAGCGACGGGAGCAACGGGCGGGCACGGAACAGGAAGTACGCGCCCCAGATCAGCGACAGGTGGATCAGCGTCGGCCAGTGCCCCGCGCCCGCGGCGAGAAAGACCACGGGCGTCAGCGCCGCAGCGGGCAGGAGCCGCCGGACGAGTTCGCCGGACCGGCAGCGCATCAGCTCCACGCCCCAGAGCCCCCAGGGCAGCATGCTCGCGGCCAGGATGATCGCGAGGTGCACGCGATGTCCGACCATGAACCCGCAGAACTGGAAGACCACCGCCCCGGCCGTCGCGGCGACGGGCGCCAGCCCCAGACGCCGCAGGTAGATTAGCATCCCGAGCCCCGCGGCCGAGAAGGCCAGCATCACCGACAGCGTGTAGGCGACCCCCGGCGGGAGGATGACAAACAGATGCGTCGCCGGGTGCAGCAGCGCCGCCTGCGGGTCCGCCGCCAGCGGAACGCCCCCGGCCTCGTACGGGTTCACCGCCGGCCAGTCGCCCGCCCGCAGCGCCTCGCCGACCATCACCCGCAACGGGTAGTAGTAGACCAGGTCGTCCTCCCCGGACGAGGTGGGCGAACTCCAGAGCGGGTAGAGCATCGCCGCGGGCAGGAGGCACACGAACACGCCGGCGATTGCGGCATGCGAAGTGCGGGTTGCGGATTCTCTGCGCCGGAGCATTGAACGGGCCCTATCGACGGGGTTTTTGCACTGAAGCGTCGAACGGGACAGAGCTTGCCTCCGTCCCATTCGACGCGCGAGCGCGGCGATCCGCAATCCGAAATCCGCCTGCCCCCTTCACTGCAACACCCCCGCCCGCCGCAGCGTATGGAGGATGAGTTGCTCAAAGGGCTGGTCGGTGCGGGCGGCGGCGTAGGTTCCGCCGCGGGCGATGCAGGTCTTCTCGCAGGCGTCGCGGAAGCGGTTCCAGCGCTTGCGGTACTCGGCGCGGAGCGCGTCGTCGGCGGTGAGCTTGAGGCTTCGGCCGGTTTCGGCGTGCTCGAGCGTCACGGCGCCTTCGAGCCGCCCCTCCGCCTCGTCCGGGGAGATTACGTGCACCGCGACGACGCCGATGCGCGGGATCCGCAGCCGGGCCAGGGCGTCCGAGAGCGCGTCGCCCACGTCCAGCAGGTCCGAGACGATCACCACCGTGGCGAGCTGCTCGAGGTCCCGCAGCCCGCGGAGCGCAGCGGCGAGGTCGGTCCGGCCGGCGGGCTCGAGGGCGTCCAGGAAGCCGAGGACCTCCAGCACCTGCGCCCGGTTCCGCCCGGTGTGCAGCCCGGTGTCCGCGCCCTCGGCGAAGGGGATCAGCCGAACCCGCTGGAGCGAGCCCATCGCCACGTAGCTCAGGGCCGCCGCGACGCGCCGGGCGTAGTCGAACTTCCCGACGGGGGTCGCCATGGACGCCGAGCAATCCAGCAGGATGCCCACGTCCGACTCGCTGTGCTGGTGGAACAGCCGCAGCAGCAGCTTCTCCATCCGGGCGTAGTACGGCCAGTCGATGAACCGCGGCTCGTCGCCGGGGACGTAGGAGCGGTGATCGGCGAACTCCAACCCGTCCCCCAACGCCCGTGACGTGCCCCGCGCGCCGCCGGAACGCTGCGTCAGGCGCTTGGCGATCAGGTGCAGCCGCTCCAGGCGGGCGAGGAAGCTCTCGTCGGCAAAGCCGAGTTGACCGGCGGATCGGTTGATCGGTTCGCTCGTTGGTTGGTTGACTCGTTGGTTGCTGGCCGGTCGGGCTCGCCGACTCGTTGACGGATCACCCGGCCTGGTCGGCCACGAGTTCGCGTTCGCGGGCAAAGAGGACGTTCCGCAACTCGTCGGCGTCGTCGGCGTCGAGAAATTCCTGCACGGCCGCGTCATTGTGCAGCAGTTGCCCCAACCGGGCCAGGACGTGCAGGTGCGTGCGGTCGTCCTTGCAGCAGATGAGGAAGAACAACCGCGTCAGCCCGCCGGTCGGGGCGCCGTAAGGCACGCCGCCGGGGCTCAGGCCCGCGACCACGAAGCTCTCGGCGATGTCGTACGGCACCGGGTGTCGCGGGTGCGGCAGCGCCACGCCCGGAGCGACGGCCGTGGAACAAAGTTCCTCGCGCTGGAGGATTTCGCGCATCAGGTCGTCGCGGTTCCAGATCAGCCCGGCCTCTTTGGCCAGGTCCACCAGCGCGGGGACGACCTTGGCCTGCGTCCGCGCCGCCAGGGGGACCGCCAGTCCACCATGCTTGGGCACCAGCGGACAGACCACCAGCCGCTCCCATTCGAACCCGTGGTGCTCGCTGACGCCCCGCTCGATCCCCGCCAGCCGCCGCCGGTCCAGCGTGTGCATCTGCCCCTCGACCCAGTGGTCGATCTCGATTTTCATGAACTGCCAGTTGCCCCGCACCTTCCGGCCGGGGAGCTGCTCCCGCGAGGCGAGCTTGAGCACTTCGCGCAGGTCCATGTGCAGGTACCGGGCGACCTGCTGTTCGTTCATCAGTTCACGAGGCATGGCGAACGCATCCTACCCGGGACACACGGCGGGGCCCCACGACCCGCAGTTCACCGCGGAATCAATGGCTTGGCTGGGTGTAGAGCTTCAGGAACATCGCGGTCAGGAAGGTGAAGATGTACGCTTGGAGCCCGGCCACGAGCAGCTCGAGGAGGTTCACCACCACCGAACCGGCGATGACCCAGGGGCCGACGTAGGCCCGCTCGATCCAGCCCTGGGTCTGGACGAACAGCAGGAAAAACAGCACCGCCAGCAGCGTGTGTCCGGCGAGCATGTTCGCACACAGGCGGATCATCAGCGAGAAGCACTTGGCGATCGCGCCGATGAACTCCAGGAGCACCAGGGGCAGCAGCAGCACCACCCCCGCCGGACCCGGGACGTGCGGCGAGAGGCTCTTGAGCCACAGAATCGGGCTCATCAGCAGGCACAACCACACCGGGCGGCCCGTCTGGACGTGGTACTCCCACGCCTGGTTTTTCAGCCCGCCGTAGAAGATCATCAGCAGCGTCAGGCTCGCCAGCCCCGCACAGGCGGTGGGCACGCTCGTGGCGGTGTGTCCGATGGGGTGATCCGGGCCCGGCCAGACCTCGGAGAGCGCCGCCAGCGGGACGATGCCCAGCAGGTTCATCGACAGGATGAAGATGAACAGGGTCAGCAGGAAGGGCAGGTAGTCGTAGGCGTGCTCCTTGAGCGTCGGGCGGGCGATCATGTCCCGCACGAAGACCACCACGACCTCCAGCACGCCCGACTGGGTCACCGGGCCCTTCCGGTACCGCCTCGCCATCAACAGGATCACCGGGATCAGGATCGCCGCGGTCAGCAGCATGCTCGCGATCGCGCTGGTCATCAGCGTGAAGCGCACCCCGGCGATCTCGACGGTCCACCCCTCCCAGGGGTGGTCCTGCATGTGCTTGAGCACCTCGGCCGCTGCGAGCATCATCGCGAACTCCTCACGAACCGAACTGTCCCTTGCGGCGGAACTCTCCCAGCGCCAGGCGATGGGCGTCCCGCCGCAGGGCCCGACCCAGCCAGATGCTCTCGGCAATCAGCAGCGGCAGAAACAACACCGCCAACCACAGGAAAAACGCCTTGGGCGGCAGGTGCACCAGCCGGTACGCCCCGGCGCCGAGCACCAGCGTGGCGAACGCCGCCGCCAGCCCGACCCAGATGAAGGTCAGCGCCGCCGGGCCCGGGCCTTTCAGCGCCCTGACTTTCACCACCGCCGCCCCGCCCAGCATCACCGCCAGGACGATCCCCCCGGCCGCGGGCACCACCGTCCACGCCGCGGGCCCGATGATCCGATGGGTCGGGATCATCCCAACCCCGCCGATCAGCACCAGCGGGACCAGCAGGTACGCCACCACGCGCGGCAGGGACAGCTCCATCGCTTCGGACTCGGGCGGCTGTTGGCGAGGCATTGTACGGTATTCCTCGCTGCGGCGCGCGGCTTGTTCGTACCCCAACTCCCGCGGGGCGACTGTGCGCTCGGGCGACCTGGACTCGGGCGTCGGGGGCATCAGTAGTCGTCGTCCAGCGTCGGGAACTCGGGCAGGCTGGATTCTTTCGACCGGCGAATCCGCTTCGCGGTCCGCAGCAGGCGGTAGAGGGCGATGCCGAACCCGGCGCCCCCGCCAAGCACGGTGAAGCCCGGGAGGGAGTGGAAGTGCATGTCCGCCCAGATTCCCGCCGCCAGCAGCGCCAGGAAGGTGACGGTGAAGGTCGTCCCTGCGGACATGTACTGCACCAGGTTGGTCTTCTCGGCCTCGGTGGGCATGGTCTCGCTCGCCGACGAAACGACTCGGGGATTCCAGCTTAGATTCGCCGGGCGGGGGTGTCAATTCCGACGGCATTGCGAATTGCGGGCCCCGATCCGCCCGACGACCCGCGGGGGCGCCCCGACCGCAGGCAAGCGCGCCGCGGCGCGCCGGGGGCGCGGCACAATCCATAATTCGCATTTGACCCACCGGGCTTCGAAGCTATCCTGCGGGTCTGAGAATTACCCCGCAATCCGGCTTACGCAGGATATTTCCATGAGTACTCGCAACGTTACCGTGATCGGGCTCCAGTGGGGCGACGAAGGCAAGGGCAAGGTCGTCGACGCCTGCGCCCGCAACGCCCGGTACGTCGTCCGCTTCTGCGGCGGCGCGAACGCCGGGCACACCGTGGTCGCCGACGGCGAGAAGTTCGCCTTCCACCTGATCCCCTGCGGGATCCTGCACGACCACGTGATCAACGTCGTGGGCAACGGCGTGGCGATGGACCCCGAGACGCTGCTGGAGGAGATCGACGCGCTCGCCGAGCGGAACCGCCCGGTCGAACCGGAGCGGTTGAAGGTCTCCTCGGTCGCCCACTGCGTGATGCCCTGGCACAAGCTCCAGGATCGCCTCAGCGAAGAAGCGCTGAGCAAGGAACGCAAGATCGGCACGACCGCCCGCGGGATCGGGCCCTGCTACTGCGACAAGGCCAACCGTTCCACGGCCGTGCGGGTCGACGACCTCGTGGACCCCGACGCCCTCGCGGCGAAGGTCCGGTACGTCGTCAAGCTCCGCAACGCGACCTTCGGGGCGCTCTACGACGCCGAGCCGATGGACCCCGAGGCGATCCTGGCCGCTTACACGGAGTTCGGGCGACGCCTCGAGCCCTTCGTCGCCAACACCGGGCGCATCCTCCGAACCGCCTGCCACGAGGACCAGCCCATCATGTTCGAGGGCGGACAGGGCAGCATGCTGGACATCGACCACGGGACCTATCCCTTCGTGACCAGTTCGCCCGTGACCGCCTGCGGCGTGCCCAACGGCGCGGGCGTGCCCCCGGCGTCCGTCGGTCACGTCGTCGGGCTGATCAAGACCTACACCACCCGCGTGGGCGCCGGGCCCTTCCCCTCCGAGCAGGACAACGAGACCGGACAACGGCTCCGCGACCGCGGGAACGAATACGGGACCACCACCGGGCGTCCCCGCCGCTGCGGCTGGTTCGACGCCTGCGCGGTCCGCTACGCGGCGGAGCTTTCGGGCGTGGACGAGTTCGCCCTCTCGCTGATGGACGTGCTCGACGCCTTCGAGCAAATCAGCATCTGCGTCGGCTACCGCGTGGGCGACGCAACGCTCGAGGAGCTCGACCCCGCCCTGTTCGACCAGGCCGAGCCGGTCTACGAGACGCTGCCCGGCTGGCAACGAGACACCACCGGATGCCGCAGCTTCGAGGACCTCCCCCCCGAGGCCAAGCAGTACGTCCAGCGGGTGGAGCAGTTGCTCGACCGCCCGGTGGGGATCGTCTCGGTCGGCCCGGACCGGGAGCAGACCATCCCCCACCACACGCGGATTCCGGGGCTGACCTGATGCCCAGGGACATGACCGCCACCATCGCACGGACGCAGGAGGAACTGGGGCTGAGCCCCGAGCAGATTCCCCGCAGCGTCGCGATCATCATGGACGGCAACGGGCGCTGGGCGAAGCAGCGCGGGCTGCCCCGCCCGGCCGGTCACCAGGCGGGCGCGAAGATCGTCCGCCCCGTCGTCGAGGCGTGCGTGGAACTGGGCATCGAGGCGCTGGCGCTGTACAGCTTCTCGATCGACAACTGGCGTCGCCCGAAGAAGGAAGTCGACGCCCTGATGTACCTCTACGCCCAGTACCTCCGCCGCGAACGCCCCACGCTGATGGAGTACAACGTCCGCTTCCGCCACCTCGGACGCCGCGACGGGCTGCCCCAGAGCGTGCTGGACGAGATCGACGCCTTCGCCGACGCCGCAC
>CAYTQL010000129.1:0-2064 GCA_964439555.1 uncultured Planctomycetaceae bacterium
GCCCCCGGGAAATGGCGGGCGATGCGGGCGTACAGCGCGCGGGCTTCGTAGGGGTTCTCCGTCTCGGCGGCGCGGGCGCGGCGGATCAGATCGGCTCGATGCTCGCGGATCGCCGCGGCGACCATCGCGTTCTCGCCAGCGTCCGAAGCGTCCAATCGTTTGGCGAGCCGGTCCCAGTTCCGGTTGCGACTCAGCAGGCTGCGGTAGTGCCCCGTCCGGTCGAGTTCGAGCGCGTCGAGCGGCGCGGGCGTCCCGGACGGCGCGCCGGGCTCGAGCCACAGGTGCGGGCTCGACCAGTCGCCTTCGAGCCCCTCGACCACCAGTGTCCGCCGCGCGGCCAGGTCCACCAGCACGATCCGCCCCTTCCCGTTCCGCGAGCACACCCCGACCGCGTAGCGTGCGTGCGTGGACCACCGCGGCATCCGCCACCGCCCGTAGCCCCTCGGACGCGGTACGGTCAGCAACTCGTGGTCCGCGGTGTCGCGGACGCGGATGAGGTTGTGCTGCCCGACCAGATGCATCACGCGGTTGGACCCGTCCGGGGCGAGCGAGACGTGGCAACCGCCCGCGCCGCCGACCAGTTCGGTCACCGTGTCCACAACGCGGTCGAACAGCAGCACCTGCGCGAACCCCTCGGCCAGGTAGGTCCCGTCGGGCGAGAGCCCGCCGTCGCAGGGGAAGTCCGCGAGTTTTTCGTGCTTGTCCCTGCCGAGACGGTAGAGCATGGTCCGTCCCTTGCCGATGTCCCGCGGGTAGACGTGGCGCCCCTCGGTCGTCTTGTAGACGACGCAGCGTTCGCCGGTGTCCGGGTCATCCCAGAAGGAGGCGGCGTAGACGGTCCGTTCGGGGAGAATTCGCCGACCGCGACCGGTTTCATCGTCGAAAAGCCAACACTGCGTCCCGAACGCCGCGACGATCTGCTCTCCGTCGCGCGACCACCACGGGCGCGACGGCCAGACGTTCGGCTTCTCCGGCGGGAGCTTGTGAAGCCGGTCGACCGCGAGGGTCCGCAGGTCCGCCCGGACCAGCCACCCGTCGCGGTGGGCGACGAGCTTGGCCCCCTCGTCGCGGTCGCCGAGAAAGGCGTCGATCGTCCGCGCCGGCGCGGTCGCCGGACGGGACGCCGGTTTGCCGGCGCGGGCGACGCCCGCGGACACGAGGAGGATCGCGAGAATGTGGACCGGGCGGGGCATCACCCATGTATAACGCATGGAACCGCTCGGAAGTGCCCTGCTTTCCGGCGGGAAGCCCCCGGCCCGGCTCGCCGCCGGGGGCGGGGGCTCCTCCGGTCGCCGCGTCGCCGTTTTGCCGTCGGGTCGATAACACCATGCTGCACGAATATTAAGGACACTTGCAGGTGCGCCGGGCTCGTCCTAGGATGCCCGTCATCGCGCACTTCTGATCGCCGGCTGTGTCGGCCGGCGGCGAACCGCAAAAGGGAAAGGGAGATTCCATGAGACATCTGACGCTGCTACTGGGTCTGGCACTGACGCTTGCCCTGCTGGGCGGGTGCAACGGGGACGGGATGACCGGCGGCGCCGACGCGGGCGAACCCGACGTGGCCGCCCCGGCCCCGGACGGACGACCCTCCGACGCCACCGTGGACCGCATGCTCAAGGAGTACCGCTGGGACGAGTTCGAGCAGATGATCGTCGTCCTCGGGCTCGAGGGCGCCCCGAAGGAAGACGCCTTCCGCGAGAACATGGCCGAGCGGGCCGAGAAGCTCAAGGCCCACCGCGCCGGCGACCTGCACGCCAGGGCGACCGAGGGCGGGAAGAAGATTCGCCAGGCGAAGCGGGCGAAGGACGAGAAGAAGGTCGCCGAGCTGGAGAAGGAATACGGCCCGGCGCAGAAGCAGGCCCGCGCGAAGATGGAAGAGCTTCGGCGGATCGTCATGGGCCCGCTCTCTCGCGAGCAGGAGCTTTACTGGGCGCAGTACGTCGCCTATCGGCACCTGTACGGCAAGTTCCGCAAGGCCGAGCTCACCGACGCCCAGAAGGACAAGATGTGGACCCTCGCCGGGGGCCCGGCGACAACGCTGACCAACTGGGGCTACGTCGAGAA
>CAYTQL010000129.1:2074-8336 GCA_964439555.1 uncultured Planctomycetaceae bacterium
CCTACCTTACCGGCGACAAGGTCGACGCGATGATGGCGGACCTCCGCGAAGAGGCCAAGAAGCTGCTCACCGATGAGCAGACGAAGAAGCTCTGAGCCGTTCGACCCGTCACGCGGCATGTACTCCGGGGCGCCACGCCGGCGAGCAGGCGAGGCGCCCCGGTTTTTTGTGCCTCCGGGCGACCGTCCGGGCTACCGGATGCGCCCCAGGACGCTCGGCTCGGCGCCGCGGGGAGGCTCCAGGTTGAGGTATTCCAGCCCGGTCGCGGCCGCGGCGGTGAGGGGCACGGGGGTGTCGATCTTCCGTCCGCCGGCGACGCCGGGGTCCAGCGCGAGCATCCACACCCGCCGGCAGCCTTCGTCGGCGCCCGTGTTGGTGTAGAAATCGCTGTGGTGCATCCAGCCGGGCCCGTCGTCGCGGTCCAGTTCCCGCCCGTGGTCGGGGAGGATCAGCATCAGCGTCTTCCCGCGATAGGCGTCGTTGCGCTGCACCTCGCTCCACAGTCGATGCGTCAGCGCGTCGGTCCGGGCGATCGCCTCGACGTAGCGGGACCACGAACCGTAGTGGGCGCAGTCGATCTCGCCGTAGCAGACGCTCATCACGTCCGGGGCGAAACGCCGCATCGCGCCGATGACCATATCGGTCAGGAAGGCGTCGTGGCTGGTCGAGCGTTCCGGGTCCGTCTTCCAGGCGGCGTACTGCTCCTTCACGAAGGCCCGGGCGGCGTCGGATCGCAGGTGGGTCGTATTGATGCGGCTGGCGGACTTCGCCAGCTTCGCGCACTGCTCGGTTGCGGCGAGCTGGGCGTCCCGCCCGCGGCCGGCGGCGTCGCGCATCAGGCGGTCCATCTTCGTCGCCGCCGACCGCGGAATCGTCGGCGGCTCGACCGCGTTGGCGGCGAAGGGCAGCCCGAATCCCTTGCTCGTGGAGAGCGAGGTGTTCACGAGAATCGACGCGTAGCAGAAGGCCCAGCAGCTCAGGTCCCCCGCGCCGCGGTGTTTACGGTAGTGCTCGAAGACCGTCGGGACCGTCCAGTCGATGTCGTCCCACTCCCAGTGCCCGGTGACCATCGAGCCGGTGGAGTTGGGGTGCACGACCTTGCCCTCCACCCGGAGGTTGGTGAACAGCGTGCCCCGGCGCACCAGCTCCCCCATGAGCCGGGGCGCCCAGCGGCGTTTCGGGTCGTCGATCGTCTCGCTGTTGCGCGTCCCGCCGCCGAATTGCACGATGATCAACTTCCGCCCGGCGGGCGGGGACTGTCGGGATTCCTTGCGACCGCAGCCGAGGATCCAGGGCCCCGCGGCCGCCGCGGCCGAGGCGTGCAACGTCGATTTGAGAAACTCGCGCCGGTTCATGGTCTCTCTCGCGATCCGGACCTAGTTTTCCGCGGGCGTTTCGTCGGGCTCCGGGGTGACCGTCGCCACCGGCGCATCCGGTTCGGGCGGCGCCGTCGGGGCGGTCGGGCTGGCGGCGGCGGTGTTCTTGTCGCGTGCGGCGAGCGCCTTGCGCCACGCCGCCTTGTCGATGGCGATCAGCAGGTCGCCCGTCTTGCCCTTGGCGTCCTCGATGGTCGCGCTGAAGGCGGTGTCGGACAGCGGGGGCGTCTTGGAATCGGGGGTAACGGGCTTGTCCTCGCCGAGCTTCACCGTGCAGACCGGCGTGCACTCGTGCGGGGCCCGGACGGTCAGGTGGATCGGCCCGAAGCTCTCCCACAGCGACGCGGGGTGCAGGACGTAGGCGAGCTGGTAGCTGCCCTCGCCCTTGGTGTCCACGAAGCAGTGCTGCCGGTAGCGGACGGTCAGGACGACCGTCTTGTTGGCGGGGAACTTCGCCTGGTAGTACAGCAGGTTCATGGGGGCGAAGGTGAAGATCATGTCGAGGTTCTTGAGAATCCGTTTGCAGGCGGCCTTCTCGACCTCGGTGAGCTTGGCGTTCTCGTCGAAGTAGTCCACGCGGGCGTAGACCGTGCGGTCCGGCCCGAGGGCGGGGCCCTTGCCGTCCTTGTCCAGTTCCAGCTCGCGCGGGCGGCGCTTGCGGGTCTTCACGTCCAGCGCGTGGGTGCGGACGTCGCCGCCCCAGGCTTCGAAGATCTTCTCATACGCCCCGGCCGCGGTGGGCGCGAGTTTCCGGCAGAGCTGCGCGAAGACCTGCGTGGCCTTCTGCTCCCCGATCGCCGCGAGCGGCCCGAGGTTGCCCTGGAGGAGCTTCTGCTCTTCCAGCCCGGCCCTCCGCATGGGCTCGCGATCCGGGGGGTTCGACTTCGCCTTCGGACCGATCTCCAGCTTTGCGTAGTCGGCCAGGAGCGTCGCGTCGCGCTTGTCCCACTTGCGCTGGTCCACGAGCAGGGCGATGAGCTTCTTCTCGGCCGCGGCGACCCCGGCGGCCGGACCCGGTTCGCCCTTGCCCTTGCGTCGCAGGGCCTGCTGCTTCTGCTCCTTGTCCGCCTGCTTCGCCCCGGCGCGGATCGCCTTGATCAGCGGGGCGAGTTGCTCATCCTCCGCGAGCGCCTTCTCGATGGCGTCGCGGGCCTCGCGGCGGATGATACCGTAGATCAGCGAGTTGGAGAGGATTCGCGGCACGATGCTCTGCCGCCTGCCCTCCCCCTCCGCCGGCGCGACGGTCACGTGGGCGTCGGGACGTGGCGTCATCGAAAGCGGGAGCATGTAGATGCCGCGAAGGATCGGGAAGCCGAACTCGACGGTGATCTCCTCGTCCGTCGGGTTCTTGATCGTGTAGGCCGCGCTGACAGACGCCAGGGGCGGCAGTTTCTCGACGGCGTAGTGCGGCTTCTCCAGCCTGATCGTCAGGTCTTCTTTCACCACCTCCAACCGGGCCTCCCGCTGGGGCATCAGTGAGCGGTCGATCCGGGCGAGCACGCCCTTGGCGCTGACGTCGCCGTCGGGGTGCTTGATGGTGAACGGTCCGCCGTTGCCCCACGCCAGCGAGCACGCCAGTCCGATAACCGCCAGCCCCAGCACGGCCGGTACGAGAGAGGAAATGCGTCGCATGGCCGACTCCTTTGCATCGAGTGCCCCGAACCCGGGCCGCGACGGCCCGGACATCCCCCTTCGACGCACCACGGGCCGCCTGGTTCCGCGTCGTCTTGTCCGGTTCCGCCGCGCCTGTATAATGGTCGGGCGAGAGACTGGGGGAACAGGCCGCCGCTGCTCCGCGGAGGTCGGGCCTTTGCCTCGGACGGCGTTTCGAAGGAGCGACTCGTGGCTGGACGTGCATGGAAGCCGAATGCCCGGCGCTGGGTGATCGCCGAGCCCTGGGACCACGCCGAGCAGTTCGCCCGGGACCTGCGGACCTCCCCGCTGGTGGCGCAGCTCCTCTATAACCGCGGGCTGCGGGACCTCGAAGCGGCCCGCGCCTTTCGCCGCCCGAAGCTCACCGACCTCCACGACGCCGCCGAACTGCCCGGCTGCGTCGACGCCGCGCGGCGCATCGCCGCGGCCGTGCGGAGCGGACAGCGCATCGTCATCTACGGCGACTACGACGTGGACGGCATGGCCGCGGTGGCGATCCTCCACGCCGCGCTGCGGATGGTCGAAGCGCCGGTGGACTTCTACATCCCCCACCGTCTCGACGAGGGCTACGGGCTCAGCGACGAAGCGATCGACAAGATCGTCGCCGACGGGGCGAAGCTGATCGTGACCGTGGACTGCGGGATTTCCGCCGCCGGACCCATTCGCCGCGCGACCGACGCCGGCGTGGAGGTGATCGTCACCGACCACCACACCCCGCCGGCGGACCTGCCCGCGGCGCAGCACGTGGTCCACCCGATGCTCGGCGAGTACCCGAACCCGAACCTCTGCGGGACGGGGGTGGCGCTGAAGCTCGCCTGGCAGCTCATGCGCGAGCTGTGCGGGTCCACGCGCGTGGACGAGCCCATGCGGGAGTTCCTCCTCGACGCGACCTGCCTGGCGGCGATGGGCACCATCGCCGACGTCGTGGACCTCGTCGGCGAGAACCGCGCCCTGGTCGCCCACGGGCTCCAGGGGCTCCGAGGGAGCAAGCACCCGGGCTTGCGGGCGCTGTTGCGCTCGGCGAGCCTCAACGACGCCCGCCTCGAAGCCTACCACGTCGGGTTCGTGCTGGGTCCGCGGCTCAACGCCTGCGGACGGATGGGCCACGCCCGCCTGGCCGTGGAACTGCTGACCACCGCCGCGCCCGAGCGCGCGGGACAGATCGCCCAATACCTCGCCGAGCAGAACACCCGACGCCAGCAGGTGGAGCGCAAGATCGCCGCCGAGGCGATCGAGCGGGCGACCGCCGAGGGGTTCGAAGCCCCCGACCGCCGGGCGATCGTCCTGGCCGGGGACGACTGGCACGGCGGGGTGATCGGCATCTGCGCTTCGCGCCTGGTGGACCGGTTCTCCCGCCCGACGGTGCTGATCGCCTTCAACGGCGACGGGCTGGGGCACGGGTCCGCCCGGTCGGTGCCCGGCTTCCACATGCGAGACGCCCTGGCCGCCTGCGCCGAGCACCTGGTGAGCTTCGGCGGACACGCCATGGCGGGGGGGCTGAAGATCGACCCGGAGAAGCTCCCCGCCTTCTGCGCGGCCTTCACCGAGTACGCCCGGGCTCACGTGCCCGACGAGCAGCTCACGCCCTCCCTGGAAATCGACGCGGAGACGACCGTTGCCGCCCTGGGCTATCCCGTGGTGGACCAGATCGCCCGGATGGCGCCGTTCGGGCAGGGCAACCCCGCGCCGGTCGTGGCGCTGCGCGGCTGCCGGATCGTCGGTGAGCCGAAGCGGATCGGGCGCACCGGGAGCACGGTGAGCCTCATGCTCTCCCAGGGCCCGGACGCCGCGATCCGGGCGGTCGGCTTCCGCATGGGGGACCTGGTCGACGAACTCCGCGGACAGGTGACCGTCGACGTCGCCGCCGAGCCCGTGCTCAACACCTTCCGAGGTCGGACCCGCGTGGAACTCAAGCTGCGCGACGTCCGTTGGGAGGACTGACCGCCGCCGGGCGTCGCGAGGCCGGGGGCGGGTCGTTTCCGCTTCGCGGGCGTGCGTCGCTCGCCCCGCGGGGTCGTTGAGCGACGACGCGTCGAGGGGCGGCGGGCCCCACAGTCTTCCCCCCGGCGGCGTGGCGTGTACAATACGCGGCCATGATCGTTGATTGTTTCACGCACATCTGGGCGAACCCCGCGCAGCTCGGGGACGAGGCGGGGAGCTATCTTCATCGCCAGGGGCTCGGCGAGGCGGACTCGGCGAGCCCCGAAGCGCACGCCGCCAGCGCCGAGCCGGTCTGGAAGTCGCTGGTCTTCGCCTTCCGCAGCCGCCGCCTGGGCGCCGAGGTGCCCAATGCCTACGTCGCCCGGTACGTCGCCTCCGCCCCGGACCGCCTCGTCGGCGTGGCGGCGGTGGACCCCACCGAGGAGGGCGCGACGGCCGAGGCGTCCGAACTGCTGGAGAAGCCGGAGTTCCGGGCGCTGACGATCAGTCCCGCCGCCCAGGGCTTCCACCCCGCCGACTCGCGGGCGATGCGTCTTTACGAGGCGGCCGCCGCACGCGGGGCGCCGCTGTTCCTCCAGCAGGGCACGCACTTTCCGCGGCGGGGGTCGATGGAATACGCTCGTCCCTTCCTGCTGGACGAGGTCGCCCGGGAGCATCCCGACCTGACGCTGGTAATCTCCTCGCTCGGTCATCCGTGGATCGAGGAGGGCATCGGGCTGCTGGGCAAGCACCCGCGAATCTTCGCGGACATCGCCGGGCTGGTCCGCCGTCCGTGGCAGGCGTACAACGCGCTGGTCCTCGCCCATCAGTTCAACGTCATGGACAAGGTCCTCTTCGGGTCCGACTTCCCCTTCTGCAGCGCCGCCGCTGCCATCAAGGGCGTCTACCGTCTCCACGAGGTCGTCCAGGGCACGAACCTCCCGGCTGTGCCGAGAGAGGTCCTCCGGGGGATGGTCGAACGCGACGCGCTGAACGTCCTGGGCATCGCCCGGTCGGGGGAGGCCCCGCCTGCGCCCGACGAGGCGGACGAAGAACTCTGAGCTTGCTGAGTGCGTTTTGAGCAGGGCGAAGGGGTGCGGCAGCGGCGAGCCCGAATGACGGAACCCGCGCGTTGCCCTCCCTGCCGCGGGTCGCTACCGTGAGGGGATGAACGAGCGTTCCTCAACAGGTCCCGCGTTCCGAGCCACCCCGTACGGGCGCGACACGCTCAAGCGCTGTGCGCTGGTGGCGACGTTGCTGTGCGCAGGGATCGACCTGGTTTCGTGGGTGACCGACTGGCGGCTGCTTGCGGC
>CAYTQL010000130.1:0-8325 GCA_964439555.1 uncultured Planctomycetaceae bacterium
GGGCCGACGAAATCGTCATGCAGCCGGTCTCCTCCGGGGGCGACGGGCCGTCCAGCGGCGGCGGTGCGACCCCCGGCGGCGGGAGCGACGGCGGCAACGCGGTCTATCACATCCGCCCCGACGGCATGGTCGAAACGCTCTTCCGCAAGCCGGTGGCGATCTGGTCCATGGTCGCCGAGGGGCGGCGCCTCCTGCTGGGCACGGGCAACGCCGGGGCGGTCTACGCCGTCACCCGCGACGGAGACGTCACCACCCGCATCGCCAACACCGACGCGGCGCAGGTGACCGCCCTGGCGGGCGGAGAAGGCGGACTCTACTTCGCCACCGCCAACAAGGGCTCGATCGGGCGGATCGGCGCCCAAACGGCCGGGGAGGGAACCTACACCTCCGAGGTGCTCGACGCCGCCCAGCAGGCGCAGTGGGGCGCCGCCCGCGCCGCCGCCGAGGCGCCCCGCGGGGCGCGCATCCTCCTTTCCGCCCGCAGCGGGAACGTCGCCGAGCCGGACGCCGGCGCCTGGTCGGAGTGGACCAGGCCCGTCTCCGTCACCGGCGCGCCGTACGTGGACATCGCCGCGCCGCCCGGGCGGTTCCTCCAGTATCGCCTGACCTTCAAACGTGGGCGGAAGGCGACGCCGACGGTCTCGGGAATCCAGTTGATCTACCAGACCGGCAACCTCGCGCCGCAGATTCAGTCGATCCAGGTAACCCCGTCCAACAAGCCCGCCAACGGCGGCCCGGCCGTCGGGCCGCTGGTCTATCGACACATCCAGATCAAGGCGGACGACGCCAACAAGGACCGGATCACCTACACCATCGCCTTCCGCGAGGCCGGGGCCAAAACCGGATGGGTGACCATCGCGGAGGACCACGCCCAGCCGAAGTACGTCTGGGACACGCGCACCGTCGGCGACGGGGTCTACCACCTGAAGGTCACCGCTTCCGACGCCGCCGCCAACCCCGCCGAAACCGCCCGCAGCAGCGCCCGGATCGCCGAGCCGGTCACCGTGGACAAAACCCCGCCGATGGTGAAGGACCTCAAGGCCCGGGTGCGAGACGGCAAGGTTACGATCACCGGAAAGGTCGCCGAGGCCACCAGCCGCATCGCCCGGATCGCCTACACCGTCGACAGCGCCACCGACTGGAAGAGCATCCTCCCGGACGATGGAATCTGCGACGAGGGCGAGGAGGCCTTCACCTTCACCGTCGACGCCCTCGAGCAAGGCGCTCACCGCATCGCCGTCCGCGCGACGGACATCTACGGCAACCGCGGATACGAAGCGTTGGGCGTCGAGATCGGGGACGACGAGTAACGCCCCGATGGACCGATGACCGAATCCCGACGACCGCCGGCGTCACGGGCGGTCGGTCATTACCTGGTCATCGGGCGTTGCCCATCGCGGCCGCGGCGTCCGCCGCCTCCCCGACGGGTAATTCGGCCAGCGTCGCCCGGAGCGTTCGGACGTGCGGACCCAGTGGGGCGAAGCGGTCGGGGTCCGTGGGCCCGAACAGCGCCAGCGTCTTTGCGCCGACGACCCCGGCAAGGTGGGAGACGCCCGAATCGTTGCCCACGTAGAGGCTGCACCCGCCGAGCACCCCCGCCAGCGTCTCCAGCGGCGCCTCGGCGAGCACCGCGCGCCGGGCCCGCAACGCCGCGGCGCGGGCGCCCCACCAGTCCATCTCGGCCGGGCCGAGCAGGAAAAGCGCCGGAAGGGCGAGCCGGTCGGCGAGTTGCTCGAAACGCTCCAGCAGCCAGCATTTGCGCTTCGAGCCCGCCCCGGGATGGATGACGGCGTACGACCGATCCGGGTCGATGCCCGCATTGCCGAGCGCTTCGGCGCCGTCCGAGCGCAACCGCTCGGGAACCTCCCACGCCGGGGGCGCCGGGTCGAAGGGCACACCCAGCGCAGCGGACCAGAACTCCACGAGGTGCCCCGGCGGGGCGTCGCCCGGCGGGCGGACGGGCAGGAAATGGGCTTCACGGGCCCCGGCGAGTTCGCCCAGGCGGTCTTCGGCGTCGGGGTCCCCGGCGGCGAAGCAACTGACCAGCCGCTCGAACGCGCCCAATTGCCGGCTGAGCAGTTCCGCTCTGCCCCCGGCGCCGAAGACGGCCTCGGTCGCCAGCGAATCGAAGTCCATCGCCCGTTCGACGACACCCAGCGCCGCGAGCAGCCGCCCCCGGGCGCCCCGCGCCGCGAGGGTCACCGGCCCGTCCAGTCGCTCCAGCAGGCGTCCGAACAGGATCACGTCCCCCACCGCCCCGGAGTGCACCGCCAGCATCCCGCCGCTCATGCCAGGCGCCTCTCGATCCACCCGCCCCCGAGGACTACGTCGCCGTGATAGCACACGGCCGCCTGGCCGGGCGTGATGGCGTGGACCTCCTCGCCGAATTCCACCTCGAAGGTCTCCTCGCCCGTGCGGGTGACCCACGCCGGCGCGCCGCGGTGGTTGTAGCGGATCTGCACCGTCGCGGCGAAGGCGTCGGGCAGGTCGGCGTGCCAGTTGGCCCCGGACGCTGCCAGCGTCCGCCCCATCACTTCGGCGCGGTCCCCGGCGATCACCGCCCGCCGCTGCGGGTCGATCCCGGTGACGTAGAGCGGTTCGCCCGCAGCCACGCCGAGCCCCCGCCGCTGGCCGACGGTGAACTGCCCGATCCCCTCGTGCTCCCCGAGGACGTTGCCCTCCACGTCGAGGATCGAGCCCGGCTGCATCGCCTCGGGGGCGTGCTCGCGGAGGTAGCCGACGTGGTCGTCGTCGGGGATGAAGCAGATCTCCTGGGAGTCGGGCTTGTCGTGGACGGGCAGGTCCAGCTCGGCGGCGATGCGCCGGACGGCGTCCTTGCCCGTTACCGTCCCGATCGGGAGGCGGACCCGCTGGAGGCGGTCCCGGCCGATGCCGAAGAGAGCGTAGGACTGGTCCTTGGCCCGGTCCAGACCCCGCGCCAGTCGCGGCGCCCGCGCCTGGACGATCCGCGCGTGGTGCCCCGTGGCGATCGCCCCGCAGCCGACCGATTCGGCGTAATCGAGCAAGACCCCGAACTTGATGAGCTGGTTGCAGCGGATACACGGGTTCGGCGTCCGCCCGGCGGTGTACTCGGTGCAGAAGTAGGCGGTCACCTGCTCGAAAGGCTCGGAAAGGTCCAGCACGTCCAGCGGGATGCCCAACTGCTCTGCCACGCGCCGGGGGTCCTCGGCCGCCCGGCCGGGGCGCCCGCGGTGGAAGTACACCCCGCGGACCTCGAAGCCCGCCTCCAACAGCAGCGCCGCGGCGACGGCGCTGTCCACGCCGCCGCTCATCGCCGCCAGCACCTTTGTCCCGGTCCCGCCCATCGCCGCATTCTACGCAATCGTCGCGCCGTCCCGGAAACCGATCTTCCTGCTGAAGTCGTTCGCTCCGACGGTCGAAGCATCGTATGGTGCCAATGGTCCATCCCCCCTCCACCATGACTTTGCGCACCCGTGAACGACGACGGAGTCTTCGGCTGCCGGCGGCCTATCCGGTCCGCCTGCTCGACCGACGCGGCCGCATCAAACGCCGCGCGCGCACGGTGAACGTCTCGGAGACGGGCGTGATGATCCTCATCTCCGACCATCCGACGCTGGAGATGGGCGCGGAGCTGCGCATCGAGATCGACGTGCCGGACCCCGGCAAGACCCGCGGCAGCCGCACCGTTCGCTACCGGGCGCGGGTCGTCCGCCGCCAGGAACTCGGACAGATGCTCGGGCTCGGGCTGGAGTTCGCCGAGAAGCTCGCCTGAGCGGATTCGGTGCGGTCCTCCCCCGGAAAGTAGGCAGGGCTCGGCGATCCCTCTGTCGCGACGGCGCAGCACTACCCCCCGCGGCGGACCCGCGCTACAGCCCAGTCGAACAGCACCGCCGCCAGCGCCGCGAGGATGAACCAGTGCCCCAGCGGTTCCCGGCCGCGGGACCGGGCCTCCCGCACCGCCGCGGTCAGGGCGTCCGCCTCCACCAGTTCCCCGCCGGTCAACGCGGCGAGCCTCGCCAGGGACTCCTCGTCCGCCCCGGTGCGCCGGAACTCCTCGGGGTAGTCCTCCAGGGCGAGACGCCGGATCAGCAACCGCCCGCCGGCGCGCACGCGGACCGCCCCTCCGGGCCCGACAGCGGCGATCGTCCCGGCGTATTGCCCGGGTCCGACCTGGCGCAGCGGCGTCGGGGCGCCCGGTTCGCCGCCCGGCCGCTGGAGGCGGGCGATGGGGTCGAGGAAGTTCAGCGGGCGGTCATCCCGCCGGGCGCGGAGCCTGAGTTGCAGCGACCCGTCGCGACGGTCCGTCTCCAGTGCGAAGACTCCCGGCGCGGTCTGCGGCGCGACGCCTTCGACGGCCGCGGCAACCAGCCGACCCATCGCGGGCGATGCGAGCAGGTCCGCGTTGAGCCCTTCGCCGACGGGCAGGGCAACCGAGACGACCCGGCCGGCGCCGCCCGGGGCGACGCCCACGACCGGGGCGCCCGCCAGGCTCGCCAGGACCTCCGCACGATCGCGAGGCCCGGCGACCAGTCGGGCGTCGGCCGGCAGGCGGATCGGCTCGGCGAGCCCCAGCACACCGGCGGGGACCGTCAACATCCACCGCCCCCGCTCGATCGCATCCCCCCGTACCCGCCGCAGCAGCCGGGCGAAGACCTTCGCGACCCCCGCAAGGTCCGGGCGGACCTCGAGCGGAGCGTCGAGGGCGTCCACCACCCCCGTCAGCGCCGTCTCCTGGGGCGACGCGGTCCCCACCGCCACCGCCGCGAGCTGCCATCCGCCGGTTTTCAGCGCCCCGGCGACCTCGGCGACCGCCTCGGAGTTCGGCGGCTCGGTCGCCAGGTCGCTGAGGACCAGCACGAGCTTCAGCGGGCGGTCCGGTTCGTCCAGTTCCGCCGCCCGCTTCAGGGCGGGCAGCACACGGGTCGGCCCGGCGGTGTTCACCCGCTCCAGCGCGCGGGCCAGGGCGGGGAAATCCGGTGCGCCCGCCCCGCTGTCGTAGACCGTCTCCGCCTCTCCCGCGAAGGTCACCACCGCCAGCGAGTCCGCCTCGGTGAGGTGGTTTCGCAGGGAGAGAACCCCCTCGCTCGCGAGATCGAACGCCCGCCCGCGCGATCCGCGGCGTCCCATGGAGCCCGAAGCGTCGAGGACCACCGCCAGGCGCATCGGGCGACGGGCGTACGGGCGCGGAACCAGCGCGGCGATGCGGTTGAGCGGGTCGCGCAGGTCCGCCGGGCCGCGGCGCGGCCCGGAGCCGATCAGCACCAGCCCGCCGCCCGCGCGGACCATCGCCGCCAGGGATCGCCGCTGCGGGGCGCTGAGCATGTCCCCCGTGGGGTCTACGACAACCGCGGCGTCGTACGCCAGCCAGGCGAGCGAGTCGGCGGGAAGGGCCTCGGGACGCTTCCATGCGGCGTCGCTCGCCCAGCCCGGTCGCGTCCGGGACGCTACAAGAAGCTTCCGCTCGGCGGGGAGCCGCACCGTCCGCGCCCGGTCGTTTTCGGGAAAGGCATCCCGGGGCGTCAACTCTGCGGTGCAGACGCGGTCCCAAACGTCGGCGGGCAGCGGCACGCGGACCGTCGCCGGGACCCCGGGCAGCAGCGACAGCTCCCGTTCGACCAGTAACTGCCCGCCCGCCCGCAGGCGAAGCGTGCGGCGCAGGACGGTATTCGCGGCCGCGGCGGCGACTAGCTCCGCGCCGCGTCCTCTTGCCCGGACGGCCAAGCCGCTCAGCCGGGCGTCGGGCGGGGCGTTTCGCTGCGGGACGATCAGAACCGGAACCCCCGCCGCCCGCAGCGCCGCGCCCGCGGCCGAAAGACCTTCGGTGTCGGTAAACTGTCCGTCGGAGAAGAAGACCGCGCCCCCGCGACGGTCCGCCTCAGCCGCGGCGTAGCGCAGCGCGGACGCCGGGCGGGTCGCGTCGGGGTCGAGGTCGTCGGGACGTGCGGCCGTTCCCGCGGCGAACAGCAGTTCGTCGGCGGGCATTTCCTCCGGCCAGCCGGTCAGGGCGGCGCTTCCGCGCATCGAGGCGCTCGCGTCGCGGAGGATCAGCCATGGGCGGTCCGCCCCGCCTCGTGCGGCCGGGCGGGCCAGGGCGAACGCCAGCAGGATCAACGCCAGGCTCTGGACGCCGACGGAGACCCACCCGGTGCGGCGTCCGCCGCGGCGCGCCCGGAGGCACGCGACGGTCGGGAGCAGCGCCGCGACCAGCGCGACCAGCCACCCCGGGCGGGCGAACACCAGCCCCGCAATGTGCACGGATGCGAACACGGACTGGAGGATACCGCCGTCGGACGCGGCGGTCTACGCGCAGCAGCGCGGGCCCGGCGTTTGACGTGCCGGGCCCGCGGGCGTGTGCGGATCGAACGTTCGAGCCGGGTTCAGCGGCGACGACGGCGAAGGGCCAGCAGACCGCCGGCGGCCAGCAGGACGATCATCGAAGGTTCCGGCGTGATCTGCATGCGGATCTTCTGGATGATGCCCCAGTGCCCCTCGTCCTCCCCCTCGGGGTCGAATTCAGGGAAGTCAGCGGGGAGCGTCTCGCCCTCCAACGTGCTCCCGAAGGGGACGGCGACGGCCAGCAGGAAGTCCACCGACGCCTGGGAGAAGTTGACGAACTGCCCGTCGAAGCGGACCAGCGTCGTTTCGCCGATGATCTGTCCGTTGAAGTAATCAACCGCCGTCTTGTGGTTGTAGCGGTCGATCTCGACCTCGTAAGCGCCGCTCCCATCCATCGGGTGCCACCAGCTTCCCTCGTCGCCCAGCCAGAGGGTGCCGCCATCGTAGTCGGTCTGGTAGAAGACCGTCCCGGTGCCCGTGAGGTCACGGGAGTCGTAGACCATCTGCGCCCCGCTGGCGATGGAGATGTCCTCCAACTCCCACATGCTCCCGAGTGTGGCGGTGTTGGGGTCCCAACTGGCGGCGTGGACGGTGTTGCCCACTTGCCCGGGGAGGTTGTCGGGATCGACGAACGACTCGGACCAGCGTCCGTCGAGAACGTCGCCCTCGAAGAATTCCTCGCTGAAATACTGCCCGGGGAACGGATACCCCGAGGCGGCGCCTGCCATGATCAAAGCAACGCCCGCTCCGATGAGCCATTGATGCCCGCGTGTCATAGTACTGCCTCCTGTTCGCACATGCCCGTGCCCCCGTCTCCGGGAGTTCTTCGCGACTCGCATGCACGCCCGAGATGACGCCCGAACCGTGGCGGCGGTCCAGGCAGGCGCGCATCGAGAAACACTTTCTGTACATGGAACATGCCGCCAGGAGCGTGACCGTCGGGCGCCTTCCGAGCGGGAAGGGCCGGTTCCAACGGTGCGGCAGAGCAGTTGCCCTCCTCCGAAGACACGAACGGGGGCGGGCGTTTATGCGTCTCCCTCGCGTCGCCCCACCAGGCTCCTCTTACAGACGTGCCTTCGATGGCACTGAATATCGTAACCGAAACCGGGGATTTGTCAACCGACAATCCCGCAATCTGAGAAAAAGGAATACGTCGGCCAGGAAAGGACTACCGTCTTCACCGCCCGGGAGCGGCGGTCTCGAGCGTCTTGAGGGCTTTGCGATTCGCCAGTCGGGCGACGCTGCTCATGCGGTCGACCAGCAGGCGCCCTTCCAGGTGGTCGCTCTCGTGCTCGAAGATCCGCGCCGCGAGCCCCTCGCCGGTTTCCTCGAACGCCTGACCGTCCAGCCCGATCGCGCGGATCGTGACGATGTTGTGACGCCGGACCTTCGAGTAGATCCCCGGGAAGCTCAAACACCCCTCATCATCGTCCTGGCTGCCCTCCCCCGAGACGATCTCCGGGTTGATGTACACGCGCCGGTCCGAGGGCTCGAAGCTGGGAGACGCCAGGAAGAAGCGCACGCCGACACCCACCTGCGGAGCGGCCAGGCCGACCCCGCGGGCGGCGAACATCAGCTCGAACATCCGCTCGATCAGCGCCGCCAGGGCCGGGGCGGTCGGGTCGTCCACCGGGATGCACTGCTCCCGCAGGACCGGGTGGGGGTAGGGGAGAATCTTCAAAGACTCGAGGTCCGCGGGCTGGATTCGTTCGGTAGCGGTCATCGCAGGCTATTGTACCCGCCGGGAGGTCGATCCCATAACGAAACCGGCCAGCCGTACCGCTCAGGGGTCCAGTTCATGGACCGCCCAGGTCTCGTCCACCCACAGAGAGAGGACTTCGCAGTCCGGGAACCGCCCGGCAATCATCTCGGCCGCGGCGCGCGTCTGGGCATCCTGGGTCTCCCGCTCGACGGGGTTGCCCGCGCAATCGTGATGCCCGACGACCGCGATACACCGCGACCCATGGCGCTCGACCGAGATCCGCACGCGGGCGAGAATCGAATCCA